>NVTF01000100.1 GCA_002401485.1 Elusimicrobiota bacterium
AGCAGGACATGGACGTCGCCGAAGAGTTCGTTGAGTATGTGGTGCAGCGGGCGTTGGAACGCTGCAAGCCGCAGCTCACCATTCTTGAGCGGGACCTTTCGAAGCTCGAAGCGATTAAACGCCCCTTCCCCCGCATCACCTATGATGATGCTGTGAAGAAGCTCCAGCAATTGGGCATGGATGTGAAATGGGGTGATGATTTCGGCGGCGACGAAGAGACCAAGCTGGCCGAGGGTTTGGATAAACCTTTGATGATTCACCGCTACCCGGCGGCCATTAAGGCGTTCTACATGAAGAACGACCCTGAGAACGAAAAGTTGGCGTTAGGCGTTGATATGATCGCCCCGGAAGGTTATGGCGAGATCATCGGCGGGGGTGAGCGCGAGGACAATTACGATGTGCTCGTGGAGAAGATTAAGAAGCAGGATCTCCCCCTTGAGCCCTTCCAGTGGTATTTGGATTTGCGGCGTTACGGCTCGGTTCCCCATGCGGGGTTTGGTCTGGGCATTGAGCGTACCGTGGGTTGGATTTGCGGGACGACGCATGTCCGGGAAACGATTCCGTTTCCTCGGACAATGGCGCGGTTGAATCCTTAGTTTAAAAATATTTTTTGGCGCATCTGCCGTGCAGGCAATCCGGCATGTATGGCTTTTTCGGCTCCGGCTGAGGAGTCGTTGTCGTCGGATTGTTGTGCAGCGGCGGCGATGTTTGAATTGATTTGGGCGGTTGTTGCTGTCTCTCAGGGCCGGGTGGGCGTGTCGGAATTCGCTCGACTGTTGCAACTCTCCTTTTCCTGGAACTAAGCGTCAAGAATTGGTTTGTGAGCCAATTGGATTCAACGAAAGTTTTTCGCGGGCTGAAGTGTTCTGGAAGGTTAATTGTAATGCGGTATGCACAAAAGAACAGATCGTCCTTTGGTAGACGACGGTCTAATAGTTCTCGCATAATTTCCCCGCCCGCTATGGCGGGGGATTTAGGGAATTTTTCACTAAGTTTGGCTCTGGATTTGTAATCGTCTTTCTTTAAGAATTTTTTGCATGAAGCAATGAGCCAATCGACGGTGTATTCCATTCCTTTTTTAGCCTGGGCTGCGGCTTCCTCTTCGATTGCTAGTTCTTTTTCTTCCGAAATGCGTCTCTCTGCGCGTTTTTTATAATCGGCCGAGATTCCATTGTTGATGTCTCCGGCTCGTCTGCGAATTTCGTCCAATGTATCTTTAGGTAGGGTGAAGTCTTCCAGGCTGGTAGGGACGGAATTTGAGTAAGCAGAATGGAAGTTTGGTCCTCCTCCCTTTAATTTCCTTATGATTTTATCCAAGAGTGTTGGTTTTGCATCTTGGAGCATTTTTAATTTTTCATCGAGATAATCTTCTAATTGCTGCCTCTCCTGCAATTCCTTTCGCGATGTACCATAGGTGATTTTTCCAAATGCGGCTTTGACTCTTGTCTGGGTTTCCTCTTCCCGATCATATCGGGAATCTCCGTCGTTCCAATCGCGCTCAGAATATATTTCGAAATGCGTATACTCGTGCAGAAGGAGTTCCGCTAGATAAAGCGAGTTTGGGCGTTGGCCCCAGATGAGAGAGACTCCATCGGGTGTCGATACGGCATTTTTGAATTTTCGAATTAATCCGATCATTTTTTTACGTTCGGTCTCGTCAGTCCCTTTTGGCCAATCCAATTTTGAACCGTCAGGTAATAGGATCTCTCTTTTGGTGGGAATTACATATAGAGGCTTCCATGTGACGGCTATGTTTTGAAAAGGCTCGGCGTGCATGGTCTTCTTTATTATTGGAATGCCGAGGACATTTGGGGCGATGTCGTATGCTTCGATAGTCATATGTATCGCTTCTTGGTATTTCGTCGCGATCGTTGCTTTCCATTGGACTATTGTAGGATCTGAGATGTCTTGCCAAGACATGGTTTCGACGGGGTGATAGGTGCCTTGTTCGGTCAATTTTTTGATTCTTGCGGAAATATTCTGTTTCAGTTTTTCCACTTCGAGAAGTAACTGGTCCGCCGCGGCTTTTTGCTGTTTTTGTCTTTGTGTTGCAGGCGCTTGGAATGCGAATGCATTGTGAAATACGAAAACGATGATTAGCAGCAATTTCATCGTTCGGGGACCTCAATGTCGATCCATGGCGTAACAAATGTGATCTCAAGAGGCCCCGGAGGGCCAAGGTCCTCCATTGCTTTCACGAATTCCTTTCCAAGGTCCCCTCGGTTTTTTCTGTAAACCGCTCTTAGCTTGAATTTTCCGGCACTGTAAGTGAAATGAGGAATTTCGCCGAAGTCCCCCAATGGTTTCGGTCGTGGTTTCTTTCCGCACCATGCTGATTCTAAATCCTGGTAGGCTATTGGCGCCGTCGTAATTGATTCTCCGGGTTTTAGCCAAATTCGTTCTGGATTCGGGGGTGATCCCTGTTCGGCGTAGCGTCGAAATGTTTCACGCGCGCCTTGTTGGATAGCGAAAAGCAGGGCGGGGTCGTTTTCTTCAAGACGTTTCGCGGAGTCCCCGGGCCAGCATTTGCTGGGAGGCTCGTGGTTTTCAGCGGATACCCACGTCATAGGTTCTCCGTCATCACCAACCAGTTCAAGCGAGAGGGGCTCATGTCGGTGCCAAAGCTGCATGGGACCATCGAAGAAGGCAAGATTGGAAATCCAATAACCCGTCGTTCCGACATTCTCGAGCGTTAACTTGACCCAGAGGGACCTGGCGGAATACGGGATAGTTGTCTTCGCGACGTTCAACGTGATTTTAATGGGACCCGATGACGCGGATACAGTCGCCGCTGCGGGGACTGCTTCGACCGAATACCCCCCCTTATCAGGCGCGTCTAGGCGAGGGGCTTCTTTTGATTGTTCTTTCGAACAGGCAACTGTAAGCACAGTCAGCGTTAGGATCAATATTCGAAGTTTCATTTCGTCGTTACCCTAATAACAAAATAGGAGCCCAGTAAACGCATAAAGCGTCAACGAGACTCCTTGGTTTTCGCCCGATTATGGTCAGGCCGTGGATGCCTGCCGGCCAATCCCGGCAGTTACAAGGGTACCCCTAAAGGATAGCCTAAATGCACAGCGGCGCCTGGGCAATATAGCCCAAGCGCCGCCAGGTCAATCAGTCCAAAAATTAACGCCGACCGCCGCGACGTCCGCCGCCTCCTCCTTTACGTCCACCACCACCGCCGCCGCGGTGTCCGCCACCGCCGCGCCGACTGGCGCCTTTGCCTCGGCCGCGCCCTTCACCGCGTCCATGATCCCGCACACCTTTATTTCCGTGACGTCCCCCGCGGCCGCCCTGCATGCGTTCTCCGCGTCTTTGCCCGCGTTTGCCCTGGCGTTGGCGCCGTTCACCCTTGCGCTGCATCTTCTCGCCGCGACGCTCACGGCGCTCTCCGCGATTGCCCATGCGTTCGCCGCGCCGTTCCATGCGTTCATTGCCCGATCGCTCTCCACGGCGCTCCATGCGTTCGCCTTTGCGACCCATGCGTTCGCCTTGGCGTTCGCGGCGTTCGCCTCTGCGTTCCGTCCGTTCCCCGCGGCGTTCACGCCGTTCCCCGCGGTTCTCCATGTGTTCGCCCCGGTGTTCGCGGCGTTCTTTTCTGTGTTCCCGTCGATGGCGGCGGCCTTCTCCGCCTCCCCCTTCTTCGCCCTCACCGCGCCCCTCGCGCCATTCTTCGCGGCGTTCCTGGCGGCCCTCACGGCGCTCTCCCCTGTTGTCCTTCCACTCATCGCGGCGCTCTTTGCGATTCTCACGGTGGCCCTCGCGATGCTCCTTGCGGCCCTCCTTACGGTCACCCTTCTTGTCCTTCCATTCATCGCGACGCTCTTTGCGCCGTTCCTTGCGTTCCTTCTTTTTTCCCTTCCACTCCTCCTTCCGGTCACCCTTCTCGTCCTTCCACTCGTCGCGACGCTCTTTGCGGCGTTCCTTACGTTCGCCCTTTTTCTCCTTCCACTTGTCACGCCGTTCTTTATGTTTGCCTTTGTGATCGTGACCCTCCGCGCCCTCTTCCATTGGGGGCGGCCCTTCATCGGCGTCTTCCTGAGCGTAGACTATGCCGTTGGGCAGGATTAGAGCGATTGTGAATAGTAGGCAGAGTGAGCGTCTAGTTAAGTCCATGATTCCTCTCTCGGCGTGGGTTCTCCGGACTGTAGCTGTCAATTCCCGGGATTTCAAGATGCCGTTGAGAATGAAGACTCCGGATTGCGGAAAAGGTTTAGTCTAAATAAAAGCCGCCCCGTGGTGGCGGGGCGGCTATCCATGGTGGTGGTAGTACGTCTTACGAGATTGAACTGCCCGGACCGCAGGGGTTCGGGAATTTGCAGGGCTTAAAGACCTTTTTGGCGACAATGGTGGTGGTGCCGCTCAGGCCGAGCTCGGTGTTCACTGCTTTCGGCGTATTGAAGGTGAAGAGGCTCATTAACACTGCGAGTATCAGTTCGATCATATACCCATAATACCTATATCGGGCATAGGCCTTTATGACCTAGGACAACCCGGATCGTTGATCTAGATCAACTATTTATGTCGCTTTTGTAAGAATTCAGGCGAAGTGGCCGGAGATGGCCCGGAGCTTCTCTACATCGAGAAGCACAATGTCCTTCGCCTTGCGTTGGATGAGATCGCTTCCCTCGAAGTCCTTCAGCAGGCGGACGGTGGTTTCAATCGTGAGCCCCGCCATTTCGGCGAGTTCCCTGCGCTTCAAATTGGACACCATGGGTTTGGCCTTTTTGTTTGCCGCAGGCGTCATCATGCGTACCAGCGTACCGGCGAGGCGGCCGCGGGCGGGCTTAAAGGCGATGTCGCGAGCCTTGGCTTCGCCGCGACGCACGTCGCGCGCGACTTCCCTCAGTAGCGCCAGCGCCGCTTTGGGATGTTTGGAGAGAAATTTTCTCAGGGAATCCTGATCCACCATCGAAACAACGGATTCTTCCATCGCTTCAGCGCTGCCGGCATAAGGCCACTCCGCGAGCGTCGAGATGTGACCCACCAGATCTCCGGGCGATTCGATGCGCATCAACAGCTGTTGCCCCGTGCGGCTTGCCTTGTTGATTTTTACCTTGCCGGTGCAAACCACATAAACACCCGTAGGAGTTTCCCCCTCGTAAAATACTGTTTCACCGGAACGGAAACGATTGGCGATACGCATGTCGCGCCACATCCTCTTTGACGCTTTGTCGTCAAGAAGATCGTAAAAACAGTTTTCCTTAAAGGGGCACCAATCGCAATTGGGTGCTTCTTTCTTGGAGAATCCCATAGGTAATTGTCATTTTAGCAAAAATTGAGACCGGAGGTGTCGAGAGGTATTCGACTAATTATCGGCGGGTGGTTTTCTTCTCGAAAATCTTGACGATTTCCTCAAAGCGGGGTTTGTCGTAGAGAGACTCAAATTCCGAGTCTGTTTTCGCCAACAGCAGGGTTTTGCGCATTTCCGCCATCGATCGCGCTGTTTCGAGTGCGCGTTTCAAGAAGGACATGGATTCGTTCAATTTTCCGACCGTGGCGTGGGCGAGAGCGAGCTGGTAATAGGCCGTCGAATTTTCGGGCATTGTTTCCACCGCTTTTTTGAGGACGCGAATCGATTCCCCTGCCAACCCTAGACTTCGATAGGAGGCGCCGATGCGTTCGAGCAGCAGGGATTTTTGAACCGCGTCCATTGTGCCGCGTCGGTCATCGAGATCGAAGGCGGCTTGGTAATGCTGGATGGCCTCGCGGTAGCGGCGGACGTTAAAAGCGAGATGGCCGAGTTCGATAGCCTTGAGCACGTCCGGGTCTTGCCGGGTCTCCGCGCGGCGAACCACCTTCGGGGTCATCGCGCTTGCCGAGGGTCGATCGGTGAGCGCGTCCCTCAAATCTGATCGGTCGCCGGTGCGAATGCGTTCCTTGGCTTCGGAGAGGGTTAAGGTCCCCTCGGAAACGGCGTCCATGGCATCGAGGATCAGGCGATTCTGAGGAACGCTTAGCAGCGGTACAAACAGACCGTTGGAGCGCACCATTTTTGAAAGCTGCGGATACGACCGGATGCGTCTGGCTCGCATGACGCTGCTGTAGAAATTCTTGGAGGACATGACAAAGTCGCGCATTTTTAGCCGCAGCCGGGCTCCGTAGAGAAAGGGCATCGGATTGCGCGGCGATGTGCGGGCGGCCATCTTGATGGAATTCAGCGCATCCTTGTGGCGACCGAGGGCTTCGTAGCTTTGGCCGAGGGCGTGATACAGTTTGTGGGGTTGGCGAATCGAGCGTAGATTCGGATCCAGCGCCAACGCTGTTTCCAAGGCGTCAATCGCGTTTGCGGCTTCGTCCTGGTCCGCACGTTCGGCTGATCCTGCGGCGAACGCTTTGTGGTAATACGCATTGCCGAGATGGAAATAAGCGTTAGACCAGCGAGAGTCCTGTTTCACCGCGCGTTCAAAAATGACGATTGCTTTAGAGTGGTTGCCTTGGTCCATCGCCCGAATTCCCTCGACCACGGTGCGGCCGGCTCGTGACCGTGATGCGGACTTTCGGCGACGGCGGCGGCGTTTTGGCTTGGGTGCTGATTGTTTCGGTTCGGGAGTGCGGGCTGATTGCGCGGGCGGGAGGTCTCGGCCCGGGCGATCTCCGAGCGAGTCGCGCATGTCCTGAGCGCCGGCCGGGAGCGAGGTTGCCGCGATCATAATCGCGACTGCAAAACTGGTTAGAGTGTTCGGCGTTCCCCTCATCGTCTTAATATCAGTGTGCCCTAAAGATGTGGACGAATCGAGGGTCAGCGGGTCCTGTTTAAAATGGGCCCAAGGACCTAGGTTCCAAAAGCTCTGCTTCTTGCGGGAAATTCGTGAAAACGCTAAAATGAACTGTTGGTGGGCGTAGCTCAATGGTAGAGCATTCGGTTGTGGTCCGAAAGGCTGCGGGTTCGATCCCCGTCGTCCACCCCAATTTTTAGACGTCTCCCCTCTCCCCATATCCATAGTCTAGCCTCCGGGTGTTTCGGGGGCTTTTCCTTAAGGTAAATAAAGGGTAAAGAAGCTGATTTTTACTCAGGATTACGGCGTTCGCGCGCGAGGGCGTCGCGCTCGGCTTTCAGGACATCGGAGGCCTTTTCCAGTTCACGAAGCCGGATATCGAGCTCGCGTTCCTTTCTAGAGATCTCGCGGTCCCGCTTGTTTTGGTCGAGCTCTTCGGCCCGCAGGGCGGCCGCTTTTTCCCGCAGAATTTTCTCTTTTTCCGCTTCCCTGTTTTCCAGGTCTTCAATCGTTTCCCGTTCCCGCCGGATGCGGGCTTCAATCTCCTCGATGTTGGCCCGGCGAGCGGCGATCGCTTTTCGCTGATCCAAAACGTCGTTCTCCCGTTGGTGGAGGGTGGACTCCCGCGCGTCGAGGCCGGTTTCCCGCTCCCGCATTCGAAGTTCTTCAAGCTCGAGGCGTTCGGTTCTCTCCCGTGCTTCGATGACAATTCCCTTTTGCCGGTTTGTTTCATCGCGGCTCAGCTCAAGCCGGTGCGCCTCAGCTTTGAAGGTTTCCTGGAGCTTTTTCATTTCCGCTTCTTTGCGTTCAATGAATTTGATGCCCGCGAAACCGCCCTTTTCTTCAAACATGATTCCGGCGGCGTCGAATTTATCCCGGTCCTCTTTGAGCTCGCGCCGGTTTTGTTCTGTTTCGGAAGATCGTTTAGAGACCCTCACCTCGCGTCGTTCGATGCCGGCATCGAGCCGTGAGAGGTCGGTGGACCGCTGGTTGAGTTCCTTGGTCTTGATCGAGAGTTCTTCTTCACGGCGAATAAGCTCTAGTTCACGCTTCTCGAAGGCATCTTCCCGCTCCAGCAGCGTTTTGGATCGAGGCTCAAGGCTTTGTCGTTCGGCTTCGACTTCGATCTGCAGGCGTTCGAGAGCCTCTCGGCTCATCTTGATGCGCATCGCCTGGGTTGCGGCGGTTTCCTGGGCTGACGACAGCTGTTCGCGCCACGTATCGAGATGTTTGGCGGCCAGGGCTTGCTGCGCGGTTTCCCGTACGAGGCGCCGCCGCGCTTCGAGCAGGGCGGTTTCACGGCGCAGAATCTCGGAACGTTCCGCTCGGAGTTTATCCTCATTTTCCGCCAGTTTATGGCGTCGTTCTTCAAAATCGCGTTCGCGCGGTTCGGCGCTTCGCTCCAGCATTCGGAAGAGGCGTTTGCGTTCTTTAAGCTTGGCCCCATCCCAATCGAGTTGGCGTTCGTTGAGGCGGAGGGTTTCGGACCAGGCCGAAAGACGCGCTTCGCGGTGCGCGGCTACGGACGTGATGACATTTTCAAGCGAGGTCGCGATGCCGTCCTGCCAGCGGCTGAGACGTTCGTCCCAGTTGGAATCACCGGGCGCATAGGAGGACGCCTCCAGAAGGTCGGATTCGAGGGTGCGGAGCTGGCGGAGCATATTGCGCATATCACTCATAAAGGTAAACGGGACGTGTTAAATATTCAAGACGGTACTCCCCCCGCCGGTTGACAACAACGCCAGGGCGGACTATCCTAACGGCCATGGCTCATTTCAATCTCCTGGTGGTCGAGGATGATCCCAACACCCGGGAACTCGTCTCTCAGGTTCTTGAGGAAGAGGGGGGCTTTTCGGTTCAATCGGTGGATACGATTGCCAAGGCTTATGAGATTGTCGAAAAGAAAGGAATTGATCTTTGCGTCGTAGACCGAACGCTCCCCGACGGCGACGGCATTGAATTTTGCGCAAAAGTGCGGTCCTCGGCTGATTTTAAGACCCTCCCCCTTCTGTTTTTAACGGCACGCGATTCTATCGAGGAAAAAATCGCGGGGCTTCGGACCGGCGGGGATGACTATCTCACCAAACCGTTTAACGCCGCCGAGCTTCTCGCGCGCGTCGATGCGCTGCTGCGCCGGTCGGGACGACTCGGGCAGCCCGACACCCTTGAAGCCGGCGATTTTAAGCTCGATTTGGAGGCTCGCAAAACCTACGTCAAAGGCAAGGAAGTGAAGCTTTGGGCGAAGGAATTCGATCTTCTGACCCTTCTCGTCACGCAGGCGGGGCGTGTTTTATCGAGAGATTTTCTTCTCCAGCAGGTTTGGGATTATGCCGCCGACGCCAATCCTTCCACCAAGGTTGTGGATGTGACTGTGTCTCATCTCAGAGAGAAGCTCGGACCGGCGGCCGGCAAACATGTCGCTACCGTTCGCGGATTTGGCTACCGCCTAGACACCTAGCTCTCCAAATTGGCTTAATAGCGGTACCTTTTACCCCCGAGGTACCGGACATGGGAACTGCCGCTGTCGACCTCCAGACCGAAGTAAACCAACAACTAAAATCCGAAGGGATCGAGATACTCGGTCCCGTACCTGAAATCGCCTCCGGAATAATCACCCCGGAGGCTTTGCGTTTTGCCGCGGACCTCGTGAGAACATTTGGTGCGCGCCGATTGGAACTGCTCGAAGCCCGCACGGCCCGCCAAGCGAAGTTGGATGCCGGCGAAACTCCGGACTTCCTTCCCGAGACCAAGGAGATCCGTGAAGGGGATTGGGTCGTTGCACCGATCCCGGACGATTTGAAGGATCGACGCGTTGAAATCACAGGCCCCGTGGACAGAAAGATGGTCATCAACGCCTTGAATTCCGGCGCGAAAGTTTTTATGGCGGATTTAGAGGATTCCCATTGTCCCGTTTGGGAAAGCACGTTGGAAGGACAGGTAAACCTTTTTGACGCCGTGCGCCGCACCATTGAGTTCACCAATGCCAAGGGCAAACACTATAAGCTCAATGAGAAAACCGCGGTGCTTCTCGTTCGCCCGCGCGGGTGGCATCTTGAAGAACGCCATTTTACGGTGGACGGGAAAATCGCTTCCGGTTCCTTATTCGATTTCGCTCTCTACTTCTTTCACAACGCGAAGGAAGCGCTGTCGCGCGGCACCGGCCCGTATTTTTATCTCCCTAAGCTGGAGAGCCATCTTGAAGCGCGCTTGTGGAACGATGTCTTTGTTCACGCTCAGGAGAAACTGGGAATTCCTCACGGTTCCATCAAGGCGACGGTTCTTCTCGAAACGATTCTCGCGGCGTTTGAAATGCACGAGATCCTCTACGAATTGCGCGATCATTCGTCGGGTCTTAATTGCGGCCGTTGGGATTATATCTTCAGCGTGATCAAGAAGTTCGGTGAAAGCGCCGAATTTGTTTTGCCTGACCGTGCCTTGGTCGGCATGTCGGCGCATTTCATGCATTCTTATTCAAAACTCGTTATCCAAACCTGCCACAAACGCGGCGCCCATGCGATGGGCGGCATGGCGGCCCAAATCCCGATCAAGTCCGACCCGGTCGCCAATGAAGAGGCGATGGCGAAGGTACGGGCGGATAAAGACCGCGAGGCCGGTGACGGCCACGATGGGACCTGGGTCGCGCATCCCGGATTGGTTCCGATCGCGTTGAAAATTTTCGATGAGAAAATGCCCGCGCCGAATCAGATCGCGAACAAGCGCGAGGATGTGTCGGTGAGCGCCGCTGATTTGCTGAAAATGCCGGAAGGTCCGAAAACCGAGGCAGGGCTTCGCTTGAACCTTTCGGTGGGTATCCAGTATCTCGCGGCATGGTTGTCGGGAATCGGCTGCGTCCCCCTTTACAACTTGATGGAGGATGCCGCCACGGCTGAGATTTCCCGCTCCCAGGTTTGGCAGTGGGTGCGGCACGGCATCCAACTCGAAGATGGGCGGGTGGTTACGCTGGCCTTGGCGCGGGAGTTTCTAAAGGAAGAGATCGCTAAGATTAAATCGGACCCGGCGACGAAATTTCAAGCCGATAAGCTTGAGGTTGCCGCGGAATTGTTTGATGCGATGATTGCATCTGAGAAGTGTGTAGATTTTTTAACAGTCCCGGCATACGGGAGACTGTAAAGATTTCGGGGAATCCATTGGGGGGATATCACCATGCGATACGAAAGCGAGCAGTTAGAAAAACGTTGGGAGACGGAAAAACGTTGGTCCGGGATTAAGCGCCCTTATGAAGGAGAAGACGTCGTCCGTCTGCGCGGCTCGGTTCGACTGCACCACACGATTGGTTTTTTAGGAGCGAAGAGGCTCTGGCATAACATTAATACCGAGCCTTACGTTCACGCTTTGGGTGCCATGACCGGCAACCAGGCCGTGCAGCAGGTTCGCGCGGGTCTGAAGGCGATTTACGTCAGCGGTTGGCAGGTTGCCGCGGACGCCAACGACGCGATGCAGATGTATCCGGATCAGAGCATCTATCCGGTCAATTCGGTTCCCCATTTGGTGAAGCGGATTAATAACGCGCTCCTGCGTTCCGACCAAATTCAGCATTCGAAAGGGCTTACGGGAAAGAAAAAGACTAAATGGCTGGTGCCCCTTGTTGCCGACGCTGAGGCCGGGTTTGGCGGGCCGATCAATGTTTTTGAGTTGATGAAGTCCATGATCGAAGCGGGAGCGGCCGGGGTTCATTTTGAGGACCAACTGGCTTCGGCCAAGAAATGCGGCCATATGGGCGGCAAGGTTCTTGTGCCGACGCATGAATTCATCACCAAACTTGTATCAGCGCGTCTTGCCTCTGACGTGTGCGGTATTCCGACGGTCATCATCGCCCGAACGGATGCCAATGCCGCCACGTTGATCACGACCGATTCGGATGAACGGGACCGCAGGTTTATCGAATCCAAGGAACGAACGACCGAGGGTTTCTTCACGGTGAAATGCGGCATCGATCAGGCGATTGATCGCGGGCTTTCCTACGCGCCGTACGCGGACATGCTTTGGTGTGAGACCGGCAAGCCGGACCTGCAAGAAGCTCAGAAATTCGCGGATGCGATCCATGAGAAGTTTCCGGGGAAATTGCTCGCTTACAATTGCTCCCCCTCCTTCAACTGGAAAAAGAATCTTGATGAAGCGACGATCGGTAAATTCCAGCGTGAATTGGCCAAGATGGGGTATCGGTTCCAGTTCGTGACGCTCGCCGGCTTTCACGCTCTCAACCACTCGATGTTCACGCTTGCCGAAGGCTACCGGGACGAAGGCATGGCCGCCTACTCGCGGCTGCAGGAAGCTGAATTTGCGAGTGAGACGACCGGGTATCAAGGAACCGCCCACCAGGCCTTCGTAGGGACGGGATACTTTGATCAGGTCAACAGCGTCGTGTCCGGGGGCAAGTCTTCGACGCTGGCCCTCGTCGGCTCAACGGAAGAAGAGCAGTTTTCAACTATCGGAGGTAAATGAAGAAATCATTTATTTTAGTCGCGGCCTTATTATTCACGTCCACGTCTGCGGGATGGGCTGGCGGCATTAAGAAAGGCGACAGCATCGGTTCCTTCATGCTGGGGGCCGGAAAAATTAAAGGCAACGATCGCAAGCTCTACAACACCGGGCTTTTGACGTCGGTGGAGTATCTTCGTTACCGGTCGCCCTCTCTCGGGCTCGGCGGCGAAATTTCATTGCACGTTCCGGAAGGACGGTCGGAGACCAATAATACCGGCCTGACGCGTCGGAATGTGGACGGACAATTCCTGTCCCTGCTTGCGACGGCCCGATTAAACGCGACTCCATCGGGACATTCGACTCCGTACGTCGCCATTGGGATCGGTGTTGCCCAGCATCAATTCAAGGAGACCTTGACGCCCGTTGCCGGCGGAGCCGCATCCGAAAGGAAAGAGGACTTTTGGCGCGGGACGTATGTGCTGCGGTTTGGATGGGACTGCCTCAAGCATGATAAGTGGACCTGGGGTATTGATCTGCGCCTGCAGTATTTGGATAAGCTTGCATTGAATGCCGGCGCCGGGCTTCGGTTGGGCTGGCGCTTCTAACTACTTCTGACAGGAAGGACAATAAACGGCTGATCGCGATGCGATCGGCCTTTTTGTTTTAGAGAGGGTGTGGCCGCAAGCGCCTTCTTTGCGGCCGTATATTGCGACGTGTTTTTGGAAGGCGCCGGGGTTTCCGTACGGGTCGAGGAAGGCCTCATCGTTGAGGGTGCTGCCGCGAAGCCGGATTCCTTCTTTGATAACGAAGAGGATGGCGTTGCGAAGTTTTTCCAACTCCAATGGTTTTATTTTCCCCGCTGGGCGGCTGGGATGAATTCCGGACCGGAAGAGCGCCTCGGTTGCGTAGATGTTGCCCAGTCCCGCGATGACGCCCTGGTCCATCAACAGGGCTTTGATGGAGGCCGTACGGCCTTTAAGCGTTGTCCGCAAATAATCGGGCGTAAGGTCTTTTGCAGTCGGTTCCGGTCCGAATTTCGGCAGCGGCCCTCCGACGCGTCCAAAACGGCGTGTGTCGAAGAAACGGAGGGTTTTTCCTTCAAATCCGATTTCGAACCGACAGTGTTTGATGGTCCGATTGCCCGCAGGGCGATTGGTCAAGACGAGGCGGCCGGACATGCCTAGATGGAGAACCAACGAACGAGCGCCCGCGACGAGCGATAGAAATTTTCCGCGGCGTGAGAAGGTCGTGACGGTTTTTCCGATAAGGCCGTGCAGCGAAGAGGGCGGCGGCGGCCGATAAAAAGTCGGCCGGCGAACAACAAGACTGGTGATCCTGCGTCCGGATAATTCTTGGGCCAGCACGCGGCGGACGGTTTCTACTTCGGGCAGTTCCGGCACCGGGAGTTATCCCCCGTACACGTAGCCGTGCTGTTTGGAAAGGTAGTTCACGATGAAGAAGGTGATAAGAATGGAAATGAAGCCCGCCATCGAAATGAATACATTGCGGCGTCCGTGCACACCCATGAAACGGTGGGTGTACAGGACATTTGCATAAATGACCCAGGTAATAGCCGCCCACGTTTCCTTAATGTCCCACCCCCAAAAACGTCCCCAGGCTTCATGGGCCCAGATGGCTCCGAGTGCGATGCCGAGTGTGAGTACCGGCCATGAGACGAGCACCATTCTAAAATGCAGCTCGTCGAGTTCCTCGATGGCGGGCAGGCGGTAGGTGAGCGCCGAGGGTTTGCGCGACTTCATCTGTTTTTCCTGCAGAAGCAGCGCGAGTCCGATGCCGAAGGCATTGGCAAATCCAACGTAGGCGGTCATG
>NVTF01000101.1 GCA_002401485.1 Elusimicrobiota bacterium
GGTGTTCACGGCAAGGCCCGGATTGAGCGGATAGAAACCCAGGAACTGGATACCCGCCTGAAAAGTGGTGAAGTTGCTGTTGTAGCGGGGTTTCAGGCGGCCAACAAAAATGGCGAGATCACAACCCTCGGCCGGGGCGGCTCGGATCTTAGCGCGGTCGCATTGGCAGCCGCGCTAAAGGCCGAAGCGTGCGAAATTTTCACAGATGTAAAAGGCGTCTACACCGCCGACCCTCGCCTGGTATCGCGGGCGCGCCTGCTTCGCCGCCTTTCGTACGAGGAAATGCTCGAACTTTCGGCCGCCGGCGCCCAGGTCATGCTCGCGCGATCGATCGAGGTTGCCCAACGATACCGCGTTCGAATTCACATTCGTTCTTCATTTGACACTGCAGCCGGTACGATGATCGAGTCGTTTTCGGAGGATACGATGGAACAGGCCCATGTCTCGAGCCTTGCGCTCAATAAGAGTGAAATTCGCCTCAGTGTCGTTGAGGTTCCGGACCGACCGGGAATCGCCGCAAAAATTTTGGCAAAACTCGCCGACGACGGGATTCCTGTAGACCTGATCGTTCAGTCCGCGCCCACCAGCGCGGGCGTCAACGACATATCTTTTATGACGCCCCGGGCTAATGCCGAAGCGGCAAAAAAATCCCTCTCAACGCTGATTCCAAAACTCGGCGCACGGGGCATCGATGTTCAAGACCGCGTCGTCAAACTGACCGCAGTCGGGACAGGCTTTCGGCGTAACCCCAAAATTGCGGCAACCATGTTTGCCGTCCTCGCGAAGGCCCGCATCAATATCCAAATGATTTCAACCTCGGACCTGCGCGTTTCCTGCGTGATTGACGGCAAACACGGTGAGAAAGCCCTTCGCCTGCTTCACAAAGCCTTTGGGCTCAACAAGAAGCGGCGATAATGCCAAGTCGCCCCCCTACTGGCGAGGGTGCAACAAATACTCATATGTAATATACGTAATCTTGATTACCTTGACAGACTCCCAGCCCCCTGATATAGTTAAAGTGATGGCTGGGACCGGTGGCTGATAGGTCCCGAGCCATGACGTCCGCCTGGAATGCCGACCCATCAAGGGAATTTGGC
Organism: Elusimicrobiota bacterium; assembly: GCA_002401485.1. Taxonomy (GTDB): domain Bacteria; phylum Elusimicrobiota; class Elusimicrobia; order UBA1565; family UBA1565; genus UBA1565. Next base: position 1,098 of record NVTF01000101.1, read on the forward strand.
TTCCGGGTTTCTTATTGTTGAAAAGTGTAGATCCAGCATGCTAAAAACGAAAAAAATTGCGGTCATAGGAGCCGGCCATATCGGGCAGGCCGTCATCGGCGGTCTGCTAAAGGCCAAACTGCTGAGCGCCAAAAATATTACCGCCTCCCGACGCGACCCGGCCAGGCTCGATGCGCTGAAAAAACGGTTCGCCGTGCACGTCACCACCGACAACCGCAAGGCCGTCAAAGGTGCTGACGTGCTCATCATCGCGGTAAAACCCCAAGGGGCACCTGCTTTATTTGAAGAAATCGCCTCCATCGTTCGGGAAGACCAACTCATCATCAGCGTCATGGCCGGTGTGACCACCCAACGAATGAGCTCCCTTTTAGGAAAACCCAACCCGATCATCCGCGCGATGCCCAACACCCCCGCCTTGGTCGACGCGGGCGCGACACCGCTTGCCAAGGGTGAACACGCCACCGACGCCGACCTCAAAATCGCTGAGACTATTTTTAAGGCCGTCGGCATTGTAGACATCATCCCGGAATCTCTCATGGACGCCGTAACAGGCCTCTCCGGGTCGGGTCCCGTCTATATTTATATGGTTATCGAAGCGCTTATTGATGGCGGCGTAAAAATGGGAATTCCCCGTAATGTCGCCCGCAGGCTCGCGGCTCAAACGGTTTTTGGCGCAGCGAAACTTGTTATCGAAACCGGGAAACATCCCGCCATTCTTAAAGACGAAGTTACCACGCCCGGGGGAACGGCAATTGCAGCCATCCACATGCTCGAATCAAAAGGACTGCGCAACGTCCTGATTGAAGCGGTCGCGACCGCAGCGAAACGCTCCGAAGAGCTCAGCCGACCGGAATCGCCAGAGACATGACCCCTAAAAAGAACGATCCGCGCGGGGTGACAAAACGCGCTAAAAGCCCCGCGAGGATGGTCGAAGCCATCGAGGAACTCGAATGGCTCGCCGATAAACTAAAAAGCGTCGATCACGTTGAGATCGATATCGAGTCCGACAGCTTCTACGTCTATCACGAAAAGGTCTGCCTGGTTCAGCTCACCGCCTTCGGAGAAGATTTTGTCATTGACCCCCTGTCGGTCAAGGACATGTCGCCGCTGGGGGATATGTTCCGTAATCCAAAGATTGAGAAAATTTTTCATGCCGGCGAATACGACATCGTCTGCCTCAAACGCGACTACGGATTTAAGATCGTCAACATCTTCGATACGATGGTTGCCGCCCGCACGCTCGGCCTCAACCGCCTGGGCCTGGCCCCTCTTATCGAGGAGCATTTCGGCGTTAAACTCTCCAAGAAGCTGCAACGCGCCAATTGGGGGAAACGGCCTCTAACCCCCGAACATATCGAATACGCGCGTAATGACACCCATTTTCTTCACGAGCTGCGCGACCGACTTACCGCCGAACTCGAGGAGAAAAAGCTCCTGCGCGACGCCCAGGACGAATTTAAAAGGCTTGAGAAAATCGAACCTCCCAACAAAACCTTTGACCCCGATCACTTTTGGCATTTGCGCGGCGTACGAGATCTCAGCGGTCAGCAAAGAGCGATTCTAAAACGGGTCTATGTCTATCGGGAAAAGACCGCCGCTCGCTTGGACCGTGCCCCCTTTCGGGTCATGCCCGAAGATTTGCTCTCGCGCATGGCGCAACAACCTCCAGTCACGATGGACGATTTGAAAAAAGTGAAGGGAATGTCGCCGTATCTATTTAGAAAATTCGGGCGAGAACTTCTTAAAGAAATTGAAAAGGGAAATACCGCAACCCCAATCGAAAAGCCGCCGAAGCGCCCGAAACGGGATGCCTGGGACGCCGACACCATGCGGCGCTATGAAGCGATGCGGCAATGGCGCAAGGACGCCGCATCCAAACGAGGCGTGAACCCCGTCGTCATACTTCCGACCGAAGATGTTCGCTTATTGGCGCAAGCGCCCGCCGTGAACCCCGACGAATCGAAGACATGGCTCGACTGCATCAGCGAATACAAACGAGAATCCTACGGCAAGGAAATTTTGGAAATTCTAAAAGCACCGAGCCCGGCACGCAAGAAACGCCGCCGCTCGCGAAAAACAAAAGCCAACTCACTCTCCCTGGAGAGCGCGGACGATAAAGCGTAAGAACCAAATCGTCCCAACAGCTCCGCCGGGAATCACAATCCCCCACAAAATCACCTGATCGGAATTCCACGAGAAATTAAGTCCCAATTTCTCTGCCTGGGAGAATTCTTCCTCTTCATCCCAGGATTTGGCGAAGCTCCGATGGTAGGTTCTCACCTCAGGTGGATCTTCAACCACTTCGTAGGGAGCGGGAACGGGAAAACCGTTTTTTCTTAAATGTTCGTAGGCATCACGGATCTTCATAAAACGCTTGGTAAATACCGCACGCTCCGGGTCCGATCCGGCCCGATCGGGATGTGCCTCCAAGGCGCGCTCGCGATAGGCCTTTTGCACACCCTTGGCATCGGTCCCGGCGGGGACCCCTAAAATTCGGTACGCGTCATCGTCATGCATCACGTTGTCTCATGTAACAACTTTTTAACGGGCTTGTAATATGTGTGAAACGAATTTCAGTTAGACTGAATAATGTAGTTCAGGCAACTGCTAAGGCGTACATAAGGGCTGCAACTGCAAAACCACCAACCACCTAGGCAAAGCAAAGCGGCGGGATAGACCTCCTCCCCGCCGCTTTCGCTTTTCTAGTGCTTTTTCCTAGATTTTTTACCTTTGGGAAGCTCTGGATCTTCGGTAATAAGCTGACCGCAGGCCCCGTCAATATCGGTACCGAGATTTTTTCGAATCGTCACCCCAATACCCCGCATTTTCAGGAAATCCCGGAATCGTTCGGCCGCCTCCCGGGAGGGCGTCTGATGGCGGGTATCGGTCGGATTCCAGACAATCAGATTCACATGCAACAAATCCTGACGATCAACCTTGCGGACGAATTTAGCCAACGCCCGGGCATGCTCCACACGGTCATTTTCCCCTGACAGCAAGACGTATTCAATGAATATTTTGCGGCCTGTCTTTTTAATCGCGTATTGGAGAACCCGCATCAATTCCCGAACCGGATAGGCCTGATTCACAGGCACAAGCTGCGACCGAAGTTTATCCTCAGCCGCATGCAGCGAGAGCGCGAGGTTTACCTGGGGGTATTCATCAATGAGGCGCTCCATGCCCGGCACAATACCCACCGTTGAAATCGAGATGTGGCGCGCAGCAAGGCCTAGGCGCTCGGGATCGAGCAGGACGCGCAGGCTGCCCAGCACAGACTCCATCGCGTGCAGCGGCTCCCCCATGCCCATATAAACAACATTGCTCAGCCGGCCCTTCACTTTGTTTTCACGCATGTACTGACGCCAGAAAACAATTTGATCCGCGATTTCCTCAGCCGTTAAATTGCGCTTAAGTCCCATCAGCCCTGTCGCACAAAAGTTGCAGCCCATCGCACAGCCCACCTGCGAGGAAATGCAGGTAGTCCACGTTTCTCCGGGCTTGGTCTTTAGCAGCACCGACTCAATGAGCATCTTGTCCCTCAATTTGAGAGCGGCCTTGTGGGCGCGCCCATCGGAAGAGACCTTCACTTTCGAAGCACGCACGCTAAGCAGCGGAACCTCCGATGTCAGTTGGGCACGCAATGCAGCGGGAATGGCGGTTATTTTGTCATACGTGGAAATGCCGTCCTGATAGACGGCTTTCAGAATTTGTTTAAGACGGTATTTGGGCTGTTCACGCTTGAGCAGTGCTTCAGCCAACTTCGCGGCGTCCATAACAGCATTGTAGCTATTATTGCTTTAGGCGCTCGGCAACACGTCCAATCGCCCGCTCAAGTTCGGCGGGGTCCTTCGCCCAATGAAGAAAGTGCCTACCCGTTGCTTCCCCCAAGCGCGCGGCGAGCGTCGCCCCGTCGGGAGAATCGGGATGCAGGCGTAAAAATTCCTTCCACGCCTTGGGTTCGAGTGACTCGCGAAAACGGCCCATCTGAGCCGGATGCATTCCGGATTCCGCCAGGGCGATTCGGATCAAATCCAAATCCTTGCGGCCCTCCTTGGTGTAGCGGCCGGCCTTATTGACGGCTGACAACATCAGTGCTTCATTTGCATCGAGACCGCCGCGTTTCGCCTCTTCATAAAATCGCTTATTGGCGTTGTCCACATCCGCGCGAACCAAGGCCTCCAGACGGGAGGAATTATCCGTAATCACCGCCAAACGCTGCAGCGCCTCCTCGGGATTAAACCCCGCGTTGACGAGTATCGCGTAAATCATCTCACGCGTTTCGGGCCGCGCGAAATCCACGGTCCAAGCCTCAACGGCGTCTTTATAATCGGCATAGTCATGCAGATACTGGGCATTCACCCACGGCGTGCGATCGTAGGCGAGCCGGGGGGTCGAACGCGCAAAGGCCCATTCGAGGTCAATCAGCTCGGGGGCGGCGTTGCCGTTAAAAAGGATGTTCTCCGTATTCATGTCATCAATACCCAACACATGACCCAAAACCGCCAAGGCGGCCTTGGTGTTGACAGGCAATCGGATCCACCCATTGAGCGACCGGTAACCTTCAGACTTTTCCATTACAACCGTCCTCTTAGAATCACCCCACTCGGTATAATGAAACGCCGCCGGCGTCTCAAAAGAATCGGAGAAAATCGGAAACCGGCGAATAATCGAGCGAACCGCCACTTCATTGCGCGCAGACTCCGGATTGGTTCGTTTAACAACACGATTGGGACCCTTGTCTTTGGGCGCGTCTATCTCAGCGACATCGCTCCATCCCTCCTTGCCCTTATTGGTCAGCTTGAAATAATTTTGCTTCAGAGGGTCATACCCGAGGGCATCAACAGCCTCACGCCGCGTCACAGCAAGGTCTACCAGCGGGAGACTCGAATCCACCAAGGCCGGAGACAACACAGGCCGTGCCTGGGCGTTAAAAACGCCTTTAAAGGACGGCAAACGCAATCGGAATCGGGCCGAGGCCGGCGCGGCCAAGCCGAATACCAATACGAGTGCCAATATTTTATGCATCCTCAATAGTTTGCTCGTCTTTCAAATACCCGTCGGGGGCCTGACGGCCCTATTAAGAGAGTGTCCTTCGGCCCTATGGGGAAAAAAGCAGTTTAGCCGCAACAATCACCAACGCCGCAGCCATCACAACCTTCACCAATTTATCGCCCTTTTTGATTGACAACTTCACCGCCGCCCAAGCCCCGGTGGCATTTCCCAAGGCGAGAAAAAGTCCTAATTTCCAATCAATCAAATCATTGGCGATAAAAATAAGCAGCGCCGGCAGGGTGTATACCAGAACAATAAGAACTTTTTTTCGATTCACTCCGACCAAGCTGATCTGAAAATGATGGAACACCGCCGACATAATCAAAAAGCCAACCCCAACCTGAATAAATCCTCCGTAAAAACCAATCAAAAAAAGCGCCGTCTTAAAAATCCAGGGGGTTTTAAAAAAAACGCCGAGCTTGCTTTGAGAATCCAGCGGGCGAAACATCGAAACAACCACCAGAGCCAGAACAACAACGAGAACCTGATTAAACGCCTGGCCTGAAACCCTGGTGGCGGTCAGGGCTCCCATCAACGCTCCCGGCAAAACCCAAAGCGGGACTATAAGTTCAGTTTTGAAATCATACGCCCGTTGCTGATGAAATGTTCGAGTAGCGATCGCATTTTGCAGAAAAATAGCGATTCGATTGGTGCCGTTGGCAACAGCCCCGTCCAAACCTAGAAAAATAAGAAACGGCAGCGATAAGGCTGAGCCGCCTCCAGCCATGACATTAATAAATCCGGCAAAAATCCCAATAAAAAAAACGAGAAATCCTTGATACTCCGACATCGGTTCTTTTTTATAACAATTTATCCGGTTCAGCTAAGCGGCCTTGCCGCTCCCGGGACCTGCGGGTATACTCCAAAATATGACCCCTCGGGCGATGTTCCTTTTATTTGTTTGCACTTTTCTACTTGTCCCGGCAAGCCAGGCGCGCACCTGGCTTGTTTCCAAAACAGACCCCCGAGGAGTCAAATCATTCTACGATCTCGATTACGACCGGATGCAGCCCGGGGATATTGTTGTTGTCCGCCCGGGGGTCTACAAAGAAGTTATCCAGGCCGTGAATGGAATCAAATACCTCGCACGCGGAAAAGTCTTTATTGACGAAATCCGAATCGAAAACAGCTTTGGTGTAACGATTGATGGATTCCGCTTGGATGGCGACAAGAAAAAACGGCAGACCGGAATTTCAGTCGTAGACTCCAAGAAGATCAAAATTCTCAACTGCCGCATAAGGGAATTCGAAGAAGGTATTTCAATTTCGCGCTCCCAGAACGTTACGATCGAGAAGGTGCTCATTAATGATACCGAACGAGGCCTCTTCCTCTTCCGGGCGAACCGCGTCACGTTAAAACGTTCGTTGATCGCGCATCTACCACCGCGGCGAGACGTGGTCAACGCTGACGTCGGCATTGAAATCAACGGCGGCAGCATCGTCACCATTGATCACAACACCCTGGTCCGAAACGGCGGCGCAGCGATCGTCGCCAACGGCGCGGACCGCATGAAGTTTACCAACAACATCGTGGCTTTCAACGGTTGGGGGCTTCAAATCGAATCGCCCGGAAACCGCATATTTGACCACAACCTTCTGTATAAAAACAGCAACGGCGACCAAAAAGAATCTCCGTTTCCCGGCACGCCCCTCCCACTCTCAAAGGGAATCCACTTTTTTTTCAATCCTGCATTTGTTGACTCGGAAATAGGGGACTGGCGCCTTGAAAACAAATCGTCCGCTTCGAAAAAAGATAGAAACGGCTCCTACCTCGGCGCGTTCCCACCGGTCCCTCCTTCCGACGAGCTCTAACGCGTGGTCGATTTCAGCAAGCAGCAATTTGTCCTTGCGCGACTCGCTGATTACTGCGAGATGGGACCCCACAGCAGCAGCGTTTCGGATCCAGTGCTCTACATGTGGCAAAAACTAAAGGAATCGGAAAAACCGCTCCAAGATCTAAAAAACGGAATTCTTGAAGATAATGCCTCTTCCTATTTCTGGAAAATCAAGCGCAACACGCTAACGGAAGAAGACACCGCCGATTTCAAACAATTGCTTAACGTTTATTTATCCCCGGGAGATTTCGTGGACGCGATGTACCAACTCTTTGAGCTCTTTTCCGATATAACCAACGAAGACCGCTTCAAAACCGCTGTGGTTTTTTTTAAAAACATAAGAAGCTACCGCCTGCTCGATGAAGAGGATAAAACGGGGGACCATCAGAACAAGGAGTGGAAACGCCTGGTCACCGATATCATGCGTCGCCTACGGTTCGATCTCCTCGAAAAGATCGTGAAACACAAACCCATGAACGCCCGGCGGCTTCGCTTCATCCTCCGGCGCCTGCGCATGGAGACGGCCGAATACTGCACGGTCCTGCATTTTCCCAAACACGAAAACGATACGCTGACTCCGTTTATCGTTCCCCGCGTTGAAGCCCTCATCGCCGGGAACCAGCGCGTGCTTAAACTCATCCGAGTGGCCGGATGAGCCTGCTCCTCGCCGGAGTCGTCACCGGTGCGATCGGCAGCGTTTTGGGTCTCGGCGGCGGGGTTTTTCTCGTTCCCGCCCTGGTGCTGTGGTTCGGCATTCCCATTCAAGCGGCGGCGGGCGCGGGGCTGGTGGCGGTCATCGCGACCTCCAGCGCGGCGGAGGCGGTGAATGTCGCAAAGGAGATCGCCAATATCAAACTAGGCATGATTCTGGAAACAGCGACCGTTTGCGGCGCGATCACCGGGGGATTTGCCGCGGCCTACCTTCCCGCGCGCGTGCTGATTGGAATTTTTTCCGTACTGTTGGCCATTGTTACGGTTCTTCTCTGGAGAGGCCGTTTATCGGAAACCGCATCCTCGGAAACCAAGGGGTATTTTCCGGCATCGTATAAAGATCCCGCACTCAAACGCACGGTTCACTACGCCGTACGCCGTCTCGATGTCGGCATGACCACCGCCTTTTTTGCCGGCAACCTCTCGGGGCTCCTGGGAGTCGGCGGAGGCGTCATCAAGGTTCCGGTTCTCCACTTATTTTGCGGTTTGCCCATGAAGGCCGCCGCAGCCACCAGTAATTTCATGATCGGGTTAACCGGGGCCGCGGGAGCGGTGGTCTATTTCGCCAACGGGCAATTGGAATTGCGCCTAAGCGGTCTGGTCGCGTTGGGTGTTTTAGCCGGATCGACAGGCGGGGCATGGGTGTCGCGCTATCTCCCCGGAAATACGATTCGCAAGGCATTCTCACTATTAACCCTAGGGCTTTCACTGTTGATGCTGCGGAGGAGCCTTGGACTCTAAACGAGTTACAGCCTACGCGCTCCGAGGCGGTGTTTTTGTAAGCGGCGCGCTGGTGGCGTTTGGGTTAGTGACCGATACTCAGTCGATTATTCGAGTGGGAATCATGGTTTTGATCGCAACGCCGCTGGTGCGAGTGGCGATTTTGGGTGCGGGCTTTGCCTTAGAGGGTCGATGGCGCTGGACGGCCACATCGATTTTCGTATTGGCAGCAGTTGGCTTTAGTGCCTTACTCGGCATACACCACTAATTTCCTTCAGAGTTCCGTCGGATGGCGACCCATCGTCTGGGGCATAAATTTTGGAGAAATTTCAATTACAGAAACGTGGGGGAACTGTTTTCAGAATTATTGATTTAATTATTGACTAATTTTGGCGCCTCAATCGATTTTGACCTGTTGACCTCAAGCCATTCTGGAGATATAATTAACTATCAGCCCTAAGATGCTTCGTGCATGTTAGGCCCCAGACCCTTCGTGGGTCTGGGACTTTTTTATTATGGCTACGAGATACGGCTTCTTCGTTGATGGATTCAATTTGTACCACGCCCTGCAGGCTGACAAATCCCTCCGGCGGTACAAATGGCTGGATTTAAAAAAACTATGTTCGTTGTTCCTCCCCAAAACCGCTGAAGTTTCTCTCGTCAATTATTTTACTGCCTATACGATCTGGGACCAAGAAAAGGTCCGACGTCACAAAACTTACGTAGCCGCACTGGAAGCAACCGGCGTCGACACAATTTTGGGGAAATTTAAGTGGAAGCAGCGTAAATGCAGAAAATGTCTGCAGACCTACGAAACATACGAAGAGAAGCAGACAGATGTAAATATTGCAATCGAGGTTTTTCGAGCCTCAATGAAAAATAAATTCGATCAAGCAATCATTGTATCGGGAGATAGCGATCTAATCCCATCGATTCGAGCTGCACGGTCCGCCTTCCCGACAAAAAAGTTCGGACTGATCATCCCTATTTTTCGTCGGGCTGAAGATCTAAAACAAAGCGTGCATTTCCACCAAAAGATGAAACGCAAACATCTTGAGTCCTCGCAGTTTGTCGATGTAATTAATTTGCCTGACGGGACGCAGTTGCAACGTCCCTCTTCCTGGAAGTAAAAAACCCGCCGGGATTACCGCGGTGGATCAATGCCCAGCGCCTTGCAAATCTTCTTGGCCGCGTGATCGGCCATCTCCGGATGGCGCGTCACCGGTGTCTCCACACCCGTCTTCTCGTTTTGATACACCGAATACTTCCCGCCTTCTCTAAGGAGGATGCAGCCTTGTTTGTTGAGATGTTTAAGCAAATCCTTTCTGCGCATACGCCCTCCTTAAAATTGAAGTTGAATCTCGATGGGACAATGATCCGACCCCATTATATCCGGAAGAATCCGCGCCGACTTCAGGTTCTTGCGCAGCGATTCAGAGATAAAAAAATAGTCAATCCGCCAGCCGACATTACGATCGCGGGCACGCGTAATCATATCCCACCACGTATAGTTTTCGCCGCCTGTATCAAACTCCCGAAAGGTGTCGATAAATCCCGCCTCTAAAAATTTGTCGATCCACGCCCGTTCTTCAGGGAGAAATCCCGAAGTCTTTGAATTCTCTTTAGGCCGGGAAAGATCGATCTCTTTGTGCGCCGTATTCACGTCCCCGCAAACAACAAGATTCTTGATGCCTTTGCGGCGGTAACGCTTCATCAGGTTCAAAAACCACGCATAGAAGCGCATTTTATAATCGAGCCGATCCTGGCGCGATTTTCCGTTCGGGAAATACACGTTGAAAATTGTGAATTCCGGATAATGATGCACGAGAACCCGGCCCTCGCGGTCAAATTCAGGCTCCCCCAACGAACCTTCAATGGTGCGGACTTCCGGTTTTGAATAAATGGCGACCCCGCTGTAACCCTTGCGCTCGGCGGAATGAAACGAAGAACGGTATTTCTTGATGTTCTTGATCTCGTCTGTGAGCTGTTCGGGCAGAGCCTTGGTCTCCTGAAGACAAACGATATCCCCCTTCGAAGACGGCAGCCATTCCAAGAATCCTTTTTTAGCAACGGCTCGAATTCCGTTTACGTTCCAGGAGAGAACTCGGTAGTTCTTGGATTTGCTCGCCATAACAAGCGTTATTCTACAATTTAGCGGAAGGCGATCGCGTTGATTTCAACGCATTGTCGGCGGTAGAGCCCCAGAATCATCAAAATATGAACGTCGATCTTCACATCGTAAAGCCCACGGATATCGGTGACTTGTTCGTGAATCTGGACCAAGGCCTTGCGTGTTCCCCCCTTGCCCGCCGCCCCCGAAACCTGGGTTGCGCGCAGCGAAGCCGAGAGCGGCACCGAAATTCCATGCTGGCATCCTTTCCCAAAAACGGGGCCGATAATTTGCGCGTCAGCGGGCAATTCACTGCGGGAGAGAGAGACAAATGACAGCGGCGCCTCGGTGTCTTGATAAAGCAGCAAGCCCCCCATTCGGAGCACTCCCGAATTGGCCCGATACGAAGGCATTTCGGCATGGGACGCCGTTGCGGCCAATAAGAAGGCCGCTAGGAAAAGCTTCACGAACTCCCGACTCGTCCTGAGACAACCGTGCAAACGCGGCTATAGAGACCCAAGACATAGGAACGTACATGGGTATCGGTATTAACATCGTAGAGAATACTGTCGGGCTGGTCGGAAAGTGCATCCGCAACAGCCGCGGAATAGCCGCCGTCCCCCCACGCGAACATGAAGGCAAGGGTCTGATAACAGGAACGGCCAGAAACCAAACGATCCGAAGAATTAGCTTTTACGTCGGAGGGGGTTGCTGACCGGTAGGCGCGGGGAACATGAACATTGGCATACAGGCATCCGGAAAAAGCGGCTGCCGCAAGGATCGGAAGTAGTGCTCGGTTTCTCATATAACTAGCGTACAATACCGTCTATGCCCGATGCACCTCAAGTTCCCCTAGCCCCGCGCCCGCAGTCAAAATTCATCACCAGTCTCGCCTGGACAGGACTTATCGGAGGAGTCTTCTGTCTCGTTTCGGGATTATTCCAATGGACCATGACCGAACCCTTCGCCGAGCAGGGATTTATCGACATTGTCGCCCAGTTGAAAAAATACGCGATGCTGTCGATCGTCGGCTCAATCCCGATGATTTGGGTCTCTTGGGGATTGTTAATCCGTAAAGAATGGGGCCGCAAAGGCATGATCGCCCTTATTGTTTTTGCCGTCATCGCACATTTCGCCATGATCCCGATGCTGCAGGCATCCTTCGCCTTGGCGGGAGATCTTCCCGCCGATTCTATCCCCGGAATGATTATCGGAATGCTGAAATGGATGACCTACGGCGGGCTGGCACTTGCGACCCTGGTGATGATATGGCTGGGCCGCAAACTAACAACGCAGGAAATTAAGAACGAATTTTCTTAAGCAGCAGCTTCAAGGCTTCTCCATAACCGTCCGGTCCCTTTCCCATCACGCGCCCGATGCACACATCGCGAATGACTGATTTTCGCCGAAAGGGCTCACGCTTTCGGATATCGGAAAGATGAATTTCAATCGCGGGGAGCGCTACCGACGCGATGCCGTCGCGCAGGGCATAGGAGTAATGCGTGTAGGCCCCGGGATTAATAAGCAACCCGTCAGCCCAATTCCGTTGTTTATGAAGAATATCAAGCAATTCCCCTTCACCGTTGCGCTGATAGGAGCGCAGCGAGACCCGCAGGGACTTGGCAAGTTTTTTTAGGTCTCGGTCGATTTCGGCAAGCGTCGTCCGTCCGTATACGGCCGGCTCCCGCTCCCCGAGCAAATTAAGATTGGGTCCGTTTAGTACAAGAACCTTCATGAACACGCCTCCACAACGTCCAACGCAGCTTCGATTT
>NVTF01000102.1 GCA_002401485.1 Elusimicrobiota bacterium
TCGCCAGGAAAAAGATGGTGAAGAAGAAAAATATTGCCCCAAGCCCAACGGTCGGTATCAGGAGTTCCATGCTGCCTCCGCGCTTTTCACGCTGACGTCGTGTTGTTTTAAAATCGGTTTGTTCAACCTGTTGATAGGAATTTGCCTGCCTCACGGGCTCGGGCAAAGGATCTGTTGCGTAATTCACCTGATCCGGCGCACCCCTCGGCGGGGGCACCTCATCATACTGAGCAAAAACGGCAAGCGGCACCAGCACCAAAAGGGCAAATGCCGCGGCAATTAAAGTTTTTCTCATTAGCTAATCCTTCCTCCTCACAGCGACTGTAGAACTATCCATCGCCCGCATGATCTGAACGACCTTAAACGATTCGATCTCCGAGCCATCATCGGAAACGGCCTCGATCATGCGGGTAATACCTTCAACCCCTACCTGAATCTTTCCGCGGCCGCCTTTGGAAATCTTCAAATAAACGGTCGCGTCCTTGCCGACGACATCCTTCAAAGAAAATTGAGCCCCCCGGGCGGTCATATGCGACGCCAACTTAAACAGCCAGGCGGTTGCGTACATCGTGGCAAAACCGGCTACCGACGCGACCCCGGTCGCGATGACGGCCCCGGTACCGAATTGTTTATACGCGGTCAACCCGCCCCAGCCGAACATCATGCAAAAGCCGGTCACGGAATGTATGGATAGGAGTTTAAAGGCTGCCTGACTCGCATCGGGATCGAGGTCATCAACTTCAACATCGCCTTCCATATCATCGAAGTCATCGGAATCCAACCCAACGATCACCATAGCGGCCACTCTAAGGAAAAAGAACAGGGTCCCAAACACCGCAAAACTCCAAAACATGAGTTCGGTACCCGAAGCTGTTGATAAAGAGAGGTCGGCCATCGCACAGAATATAGCCCCGAAACGGGATTCCCGCTAGGGGGGTCCTAAAGGGAAGATACCCCCCGTGGAACTCGACTTCACGTCCCGCCTGAAGTTCGTCCTCATCGCGATGAGCTCCTGCTTCCTTTTAGGCACCTTTGGCTACACCTTTATCGAGGGCTGGCCCCTTTTCGACTCGTTCTACATGACGGTCATCACCCTCAGCACCATCGGCTACGGCGAAATCCACACTCTTTCTACTGCCGGGCACGTTTTCACCATCGGCCTCTGCCTCTGCGGCCTGGGCGTGATGGCGTATTCCTTCTCCGCGTTGACGGCATTCATTGTCAGCGGGGAGCTCAATGAGAGACTTCGGAAGCGACGGATGGAAAATCGAATTAAGGCTCTTAATGACCACTATGTCATCTGCGGCTGGGGCCACACCGGGGAAACGGTCTCCGCCGAACTTGATAAAACGGGCAACGACGTGGTGATCATTGAACATGATGAGCAAAAGGTTGCCAACGCCATCGCGCGCGGCCATCGCGCGGTCATGGGGGACGCTCTGATTGATGAAAATCTCGAACGCGCCGGCGTTCCTCGCGCGAAGGGTGTTTTTCTGACGTTTGATAATGATCGCGACAATGTTTTTGTGGCCCTCAGCTGCCGGGTGATGAACCCGAAGACGAAGATCATCAGCGAACTTCACGACAGCGCTGTGCGCGACAAACTTTTTCGTTCCGGTGCAGACTCGGTTGTGAGTCCTCCTAAAATCGGCGGGCTGCGCATGGCTTCCGAGATGCTTCGTCCTGCGGCGGTTGGTTTTTTGGATTCGATGATTCGGTCTCAAAATTCTGCGTATCGCTTTGAACAGGTTGACCTTCCTGAGGGGTCTCCGTTTGTGGGCAAGGAGTTTGGGGACATTCGTCGCTCGGGGGACCGTACTCCTTTGTTGCTTGCCATTAAGGGAACTGGAGTCGATGACATGACGGTTAACCCTCCTTCTAATCGTGTGCTTCGCGCTGGTGAACAGTTGGTGGCGCTTGGCGACCAGGACGAGATTCGACTGCTGCGCGAAGCTGTTAAGGCTTAACTTCCTTCCTTATCTTTGGAGACAGTGTTTCTAGTTGCTGGCAAAGGCCGCTGGAGGGGTGTTTTGGAGGCTGTTGTAACAGCTCCTAAAAAGCATCTTCGGCCCATATATTAGTTCGGCGGATATCAGGCAATTCTCGCGATATGGAACATCTTTCACTAGCGTGAAAAATAATTTATCCCGGGATAAATTATTTGAGGGAACTTTAAACAGAAAACAGCATGGTTAACGGCAACAGGCTAGATGCCATCTTACGGAAACGAACATGACCAAGGAACCTCCGAACAACCGCTGCGGCAGGCAGGCGGTCAATTTAGCGGAATTTCTAAGACCACCCGCAGCAGAACAAGAACGTTGACGGGACTGGTGGCCTGACGGCCAATCCCCCCATTGAATCGTAATGGTATAACTGTTATACTATCTTAATGGAGCGATTCGAGTTTGACCCAAACAAAAGTCGCTCCAATAAAAAGCTGCATGGCGTAGATCTGGCCTGGGCGCAACGACTATGGGATGAAACTCATTTAATTATCTCCGCCAAGAACGTTTTAGGAGAGAATCGGAACTTGATTCTGGCAAAAGTTAACAACAAATGTTACGCCGCCATTTTCACTAAACGGAACGAAGCCATACGACTCATAAGCTGCCATCGAGCAGATCGCAAGCTGGAGAAAATATATGAAAGCCGCATCGAAGAATAAAAAGAAAAACAAACGAATCAAAGCCCGAACCTTCGACAAAAAGTTCGACCAAGGCGAGGACATTTCAGAATTTCTGGACCTAAAAACCGCCATAGTTGTAAAAAGGGTTAATGTTGATTTTCCAGCCTGGATGGTAGGCATGCTGGACCAGGAAGCCGTGAAACTGAATGTGTCCCGGCAGGCTATTATTAAAATGTGGATACGCGAACGACTAGACCCGTCACATCGAATAACCCGCTAGAATAAAGAGTGCACCAACTAACAACCGCTAAGCCGTCTAGAGGAAACCCATGGATAAAACTTCTATTTTAGGCGGCTGCCGCTGCGGCAAGGTTCGCTTCGAAGCAAGCGTCGAAAAAATCAGAACCGCCGTATGCGCCTGCATCGATTGCCAAAAAGCCAGCGGCTCACCGCTGAGCCTCTCCATCGCAGTAAAAGAAGAAAACTTCCGCTTCACCCAAGGCGAGGACGTTCTTAAAAGTTACCCCGACACCGGAGAGAGCGGCAAATCCGTCAATCGATTTTTCTGCACGGAATGCGGATCTCCTCTAATCGCAAAACCCGAAGGCTACGCCGGAATGATAACGATCCGGGTCCTAAGCCTCGATAATCCCCCCGATGCCCCTCCCTCCTTCGCGATATTCACAAAGAACATCCCCGAATGGATAACCATTCCAGAGAAAGCAATAAAAGCAGGAAAAAAATTCGGCGGCTAAGCTAAGGTTTAAGCACCAACAACCGCGACCAGGTCGCATGCAGCGCCCGAAGCGCATCCCGGATTTGTGACTGCCCCTTACGCGCCTCTTTACCCAGCGCTACCCAGCCCGGATTACCCGGAGCCCCTTCATAAGAAGGAAGCACCACATCCGAAACCGGACCCGCCGACCCATTCACCGCCCGCACTTCATCAGCCACTTCCAGATACGCCTTTCGAAACGGCATCCCCGCTTGAACCTTATCAAGCGCCTTATGCGTCGCCATCATCTCAGACGTAACCGCCGCTTCACACCGTTCTTTATGGATCGTAATCGCACCCGGCAGCGCCTTGGTTAAGGAAAGCATCGCTTCAAACGTCGAGAACGCATCCAACAGCGGGCCCTTGGTGATCTGATAGTCCCGGTGATAACCCGAAGGCAAGGACCCAATCGCTAAAATCTGAGACACCCACCCAGGGAACAACGAAGCCTTCGCTCGAAGAAGCTCCACCACGTCCGGGTTCTTTTTCTGCGGCATAATACTGCTGCCCGTCGTAAACGTAGACGACAAGGAGAGGAACCCAAACTCCTTAGTCGTGTAAAGCGAAAGGTCCGAAGCCAGAACCCCCAAGTCCCAAGCGACCAAGGCCAAGGCCGAAACCGCCGCCGCTTCAACGCGCGGCCGGGCACTTTGCACCCGCAACGTATTTCGCTGCACCCGGGAAAAGCCCAAAAGTTTGGACGTGTAGTCCCGGTCGAGCGGCAACGGAACCCCATAGCCCGCCGCGCTGCCTAACGGTGAGGCATCAACCTCTTCAAAGGCCCGCCCCAAGGTTCGTGCGCCTTCTAAAAGAGCCTCGGCATGCGACGCCGCCCAATGCCCGACAGTAGAAGGCATCGCGCGCTGCAAATGTGTATAGCCGGGGAGAAGGGTTTTTTCATTAGCGAAGCCAAAAGAGATCCACTCAGCCGCAGCAGTATAGGCGAGTTGCTGGAGGGAAAGGAGTTTATCCATTAATGCGAGGCGGAGATCCGTTTGCACCTGGTCGTTGCGGCTGCGCCCCGCGTGAATCGCAGCACCCGCTTCACCAAGAGACTCGGTCAGCGCCTGTTCGACCGCGGTGTGGATGTCTTCCTGCGCTTGCGAGATGGTGAAGATATCGGGAGTATCCAACAAAACCTTCAACGCTTTTTGAATCTCCGCAAACTGGTTTTTGGTAAGGATGCCGATCTTGACCAAGCCCGCGGCGTGGGCCAGACTTCCATAAACCTCATAGGGGAGCAATTGCAAATCAAGCTCAGGATCCGAACCGACCGTGAAACTTTCTACCTGGGCGTCCAAGCCCGCCTCTGTTTGCCAAAGTTTATTCATGCGCGTTCAAAATACTCCCGGATCAGCCGTTCATAAAACGCCGCCCCCTCTTCCAGTTCCGAAACAGTCACATACTCATCGGGAGTATGGGACCGGTGAGAATCCCCCGGACCGACTTTTACCGTTGGGATATCCCGCAGAAACACCCAATCCGAAACCGTAGGGGAACCAAAGGGTTTCGCCCCCGGGTTGGCGGCGACAGCGGCCTGCACAATCGGATGATCCGGATCGGTATCCACCGAAACGAGCCGTTTCGAGCGGACCTCAACGTCCCCCTCCACCTTTTTGGAAACCAGGTCGATGATCTCTTCGGGCGTATAGGTCGGGGTGGTGCGGATGTCGACCACCATTTTGCAGCGGTCCGGGATCACATTGTGGCGTTCGCCGCCGTGCGCCTGCGTCACTTCCAAACTCGGGACGCCCAAGGCCGGGTGCGACTTGTCGAAGGAAACGTTTGAGAGGGATAAAATGTCCCGCGCGGCCGCGGACACCGCGTTCACGCCGCCGCCCCACGCCGCATGCGCCGAGCGCCCCTTGGCGATCACTTCAAGCAGCAGCAATCCCTTTTGCGCAACCGCCGGCTGAAGACCCGTCGGTTCGCCCACAACCGCCGCATCCGGTTTCGGTAAAATTTTTAGAAGCTGCTCGAGGCCCTGACCTGAAATTTCTTCTTCGCAGGTCGCGGCCAACAAAACACGTCCCTTCGGGGGGTTTTTGGCGAAGGCCGCGAAGGCGCCGTACATCATCGCCGCGAGACATCCCTTGGCGTCATTGCTGCCCCGGCCGTAAATTTTCCTGTCGACAATATGAGCCGCGAGCGGATTGTGGCTCCAGCCCTCGCCGACGGGAACCGTATCGGTGTGGGAGTTTAAGAGGAGCAGGGGCCCTTCATCGCCGAGTTCGGTGTACAGGTTTTTCCCCTCCCGGACGGCTTTCCAGCCAAGCGTCTCGAAGGCGTCGGTCAAATATTTGACGATCGGCCCTTCTTCTCGGCTGGGGGATGGGATTTGAACCAAATCCCGCAATAAGGAGACGACCCCGCTCACGCGCCGAGCTCCCCGTTTTGGTAATTTTTTTGTTCCACGGCGTTTACAATCATCGTGCCGCAGCCCGCATTGGTGAAAGCCTCTAAAAGAAGCGCGTCCGGCTTGGTCCCGTTAATGATGTGGGTTCGCCGCACGCCGCTTTTAAGCGCCCCGATACAGGCGTCCACCTTGGGCAGCATGCCGCCTTTTAGAGCGCCCGAGTCTTTCAGCTTTTGGATGCCGGCGATGTCGGTGTAGGAAATAACCGAGCTGGGATCGTCCACATCCGACAAAATGCCGTCGGTATCAGTGAGGAAAAACAACTTCTCCGCGTTAAGGGCCTTGGCGAGGGCTTCGGCGATTGAGTCCGCGTTAATGTTGAGCACATTGCCCTCATTGTCCGCGGCCAGGGAGGAAACCACCGGAACGGAACCGCCGTCGAGAAGATTCTCGAGGAAGGCGGCATTCACGTGGGTGATATCGCCGACATGCCCGAAGTCGACATCGATGGGGTCTTCCCCGGGGCCCGGGGCGATTTTCACCAAGGGGCGCTTGGTCGCGGTGATCAAACAACCATCCACTCCCGAGATACCAACGGCCTGGGTTTGATGCGCCCGCAGCGCCGAGAGAATTTCGATATTAAGACTGCCGGCATACACCATTTTCGCCACATCGAGGGTGTCGGTATCGGTCACCCGCCGGCCGGCGACGAATTTGGGTTCAATGCCGAGCTTCTGGGAAAGTTCACTCGCCTGCACCCCGCCGCCATGCACAAGGACCAGCTTGATGCCCAATTGCTGCAGCAGGGTCACATCCTCACACAAGGCAGCCAGCGCTTTCTTTTTCTCAAGAATTTTACCGCCGACCTTAACAACAAAAACCTTGTTCTTATAAAGCCGGATGTAGGGGATCGCTTTTTTTAAGCCGATGATTGTTTTATGCATAAGAGAGCTCCGAGGGGGTCGTTGAGGATGTCCTGGTTGCGGCTAAAAAAGAGAGCATGGCCTTGGCGGTGTGAAGCCGGTTTTCGGCCTGCTGCAGAACCTTCGATGTCGGACCGTCGATGACGGAGTCGGCAACAACGAGATTGCGGCGCACTGGGAGGCAATGCATGAAGAGGGCATCGTTGGTTTTTGCCATCTTCGCTTCGTCGACGGTCCATTTATTTCTAAAGGCACTGTCCTGCGGGCATACCGTGCCGTAGGAGGACAACTCACCCCAGGACTTCGCGTAAATCACGTCCGCGTTTTTATAAGCCGCGTCCGTATCGCTGGTGACCTCCACCGTCGCGCCCAAGGACTGTAAATGCGCCATGGTCTCGGGAGGAAGGTCGTAGCCTTCCGGTCGCGCGATGGTGATATTCATTTTTGCGAGCGCGGCTGCTTCCACTGCGGAATTGGGAACCGCCATTGGCAGCGCCTTGGTATGCGGCGCCCAGGCTAAAACAAATTTCTTTCCCTTCGGCTTGATCGACTCTTGAATCGTCATCCAATCCGCCAATCCTTGGCTGGGATGGCCGGTCGCCGACTCGAGGTTCACGACCGGAACCGTCGCGTATTTCTTAAACGCCGCCAAGGCCGGCTCCAGCTTATCCTCTTCCCAATTTTTCCCATCGGGAAAGGAGCGCAGTCCGAGAATCGAACAATAACTCGACAACACCGGGACCGCCTCTTTTAAATGTTCGGCGCAGTCGCCGTCCATCAGGACGCCGTCGCGGGATTCCATCTTCCAGGTGTTCCCGCCGAAGTTGAGCACCACTGGATGTGCGCCTAACTGCGCGGCGGCAATTGAGAACGCGGTTTGGGTGCGCAGGGACGGATTCATGAAACAAAGACCGACGCCTTTGCCGGCGAGCGGGGTCCCCGCGTTTTTGCCCTGCTTAAAGGCAATCGCCTCATCAACAATGTATTGGAGAACCTCCGGGGAATGATCCTTCAGGTGAAGGAAGTTCACGCGAGAATCCTCCCCAGCGCCTTGCGCAGGATGTTTATTTCCTTGCCCGTGATGGTCAGCGGGGGCAGAAGCCGCACAACAGAAGGATCCTCGGACAGTCCCACCAAAATATGTTCCTTCAGAAGCGCGTCCCGTATTTCCCGCGCGGGCCGGTCGAAGACGAGACCGATGAGCAGTCCCTTGCCCCGAATTTCTTTGAGCTGCGGGAACTTAAACGAAGACCGTAAAATCGCCGCAGTGCCTTCGGCCTGCTCCCACATGCGGTTCCAGCGGATTTCGTCGCAGGTCGCCTTTATCGCCGCGCAAGCCAACGGGCCACCGCCGAAGGTAGAACCCAGATCGCCCGGCTTCAGGCTTGCCCCGATTTCTTCCGACGCCACAACCGCCCCGCAGGGAACACCCGAACCAAGAGCCTTGGCAAACGTCTGCAGATGGGGTCGCGCGCCGTAACACCAGGCGGCCGAAGGTGCGCCGGTCCGACCCAGGCCAGTTTGCACCTCATCAAAAATCAACAGAGCGCCCCGCGCCCGGCAAAGGGTTTCCAGTCCCTGCAGATAACCCGGCGGCGGAACAATCACACCGGCCATGCTTTGAATGGGTTCCACGAGAAAAGCAGCCGCGTTTTTATCGAGCGCGACAGCCGCGGCGTTTAAGTCACCAAAGGGAACCTCTTCCAAGTCCGTCGCCAGCCCGGGCCGGGAGGCTTTATATTTCGCGATGCCCGTCGCGCCCAAGGCTCCCGCGGTCCGGCCATGAAAGGAACCCGACGTGGTGACGATCATGGAGCGTTTGGTGACAATTCGCGCGATCGTCATCGCGTTTTCATTGGCCTCCGCTCCGGAGTTGCAGAAAAACACCTTGCCGCCTTTGACCTCACAAAGAGACACCAAGGACCGGGCGGCTTCAGCCCGAATGCGGCTGTGCACCAAATTGGAATAAAAAAGCAGTTTGTCGGTCTGGGCGTGCAGGGCGTCCACCACCACCTTAGGGTTATGGCCGAGGATGGTGACCGCATGGCCCGCGTAGAGATCCAGGTATTTTTCGCCGTTCTCATCGTAGACGTAATTGCCTTTCCCACGCTCCAACGAGAGCGGGAACTTCTTATAGGTCGGGAGCACGTATTGCTCCTCGAGCGCCTTCCAGTCGGTTTTTTCAGTGGTATCAACAGTCATTGGTGTTATCCCGGATAAATCCCGGCGGCGGTTAATCCGTCGGTCTCGTCCCAGCCCATCATCACATTGAGATTCTGCACGGCTTGTCCGGCCGCACCCTTCACAAGATTGTCCAGCGACACGATCACGGCGATTTCGTTGTCCTTCACCGTCCAGTGGATGTCGCAATAGTTGCTGCCCGTAGCCGCGTTTAAGTGGGGCGGGCTGTCCTGAAGGCGGATGAAGGGTCGATTGGCATACGCTTTTTCAAACGCCGCACCGACCGAGGCACCATCAGCGCCCTGGGGCAGTTCGAGATGACACACCGCATAAATGCCCCGCACCATCGGCCCCGAGACCGGAACAATCGCAAGCTTCGGGGCGGTTTTACCCGCCACCGACACGAGCAGCTGCTCCACCTCGGGCGTGTGCTGATGCTCGAGCGGTTTATAGGCGTGCACCGACCCGTCGCGCGTCGGGTGATGGGTTTTTGAAGCGGCCTTCGCCCCGGAACCCGAAGACCCCGTGATCGCGGAAATCCGCGCGGTGCCGGTCACTCCCAAAACGGCCAACGGCGCCAAGGCCAAGGAAACGGCGGTCGCAAAACAGCCGGGATTGGCGATAAATTGCGCGCCGGCGACGGCATCATGATTCACTTCGGTCAGGCCGTACACAAATTGCGGAAGAAGATCGGACGCGGTATGCTCCCGGCCGTACCAGGCGGGATACAGCGCGGCGTCCTGAAGCCGGAAATCAGCCGAGAGATCGATGATTTTTAAGTCCTTGCCGCCGGCTTCCAACAACAAAGGCACATTCTTCATGGCCGCGCCATGTTCCCCGGCAAGAAAGATGCAGTCCAGCGCCGCGGCATCCAACGCTTCATCAAATACCAACTTCGTACGGCCCTGCAGATTCGGGTGCGCGCAATAGACCGGCTGCCCCGCGAAGGTCGAGGACGCGACCTGCACCAGCTTCGCCTGCGGATGATCGAGCAGCAACCGGATTAACTCGCCGCCGGTATAGCCGGCACCGCCAAGAATGCCTACGCGCATGACAACTCCGCCGGCGTTTCCTTCAGCACCGCTGCTTCTATAAAATCAGCCAAGGCCTTGGCTTCCAATCGCGAGTTGATGGCGGCGATACCAACCGACTCGCGAATAAAATTTTTTCCGACGTCGTTATCGGTCGCGGGGCCCGAAATCACCGAGAGTTTAAGCTTGAACTTATTCTTGTACAGCTCCGCTCCCCCCCACGACGCCACCGGGTCCGGCGCGCACAGAAGATGCAAACCGGCCGCAGTCATCAGTTCCTTGTCATGAAGAATCGCCTGCACCCCGTATTCCCCAAGAATACCGTCGCCAAGCTCCACGACGATTAAATCCGGTTCTTCCTTATTTAAGGCGTTGATAATTCCCTTCGCCACCGGGACCGAAACCTTCTCGCTCGTGGAGACAATGCCGGAATCATTAAACGACAAACTCTTGATAGCACCCCGGTCCTCCATCGACAACGTATCCCGCAGCAGGGAAACACCGGTCAACTTGGTGCCGCACACCTTGTAGCCCTTCTTGGCCAGCCCGTGAATAATTTCACCGCAAGCAAAGGTTTTTCCCGAATGCATGCAGGTTCCGGCCACAAACACCAAGGGCGCCGAAGGCTCCAAGGTTTCACTCCACGGGATCGCGTCTGTGCGAATACTCGCGGGCACCCCCCGTCGTTCTTCGAGATACGGAAAATCCAAAATCGCGCCCAACACTTCCGCCTGCAAGGGCGCGCCCAAGTCGATATTGGTCGACGTGCATTTTCCGATCACACCGCCGAGATTCAAGATGTCCAGCATGTCCCCCGGCTTCACCGTCTCGGGAACCACCCCGGCATACCCCCGCAGCGCCCGTCGTGACCCGAGCACCCCGGCCAAAAGATCCCCGTCGTCCAAGCGAATCATGCGGCCGTGAAGATCCTCCACATTGTTGTACACGGTCTTGGTGCCGTGCACCCGCACCGCGATGACAATTCCTTCTTCCGCGGGGATCTCCGAGGACAAAATCGCATCCGAGGATAACCCTACGTTTTTGGTCGCTGATGCGATTTTATCGAGATGAATCTTCATGCCTTTGCCTCCGCCCGCTTGGCCAATACCATCGGCATGGCATGCAGCTTCGAAAATCCCGCCGCTTCCGCGCCCGTCCACAAGCTCGCCGTTTCGCCATACGCCGCGTCTTGAGCGTCGAGCAGGCTGTGATCGCTGCGCACGCCGACGACCGCGAATTTTCCCGGCGCAAACCGAACCCGCGCTTCACCGGTGACCTTCTTCTGGCTCGATGAAATCATCGCCGTGATGTCATCCATCACCGGGTCATAGGCGAGCCCCTCATGCAAATGCTGCCCGTAAAAATCGGCGAGATGATCCTTCCAAAAACTCTGCCACCGCGTGAGAACAATTTTCTCAAGCTCCCGGTGTGCGGAAATAAGCACCAAGGGCGCCGGCGCCTCAAACGCAATCCGGCCCTTAATACCCAAAATGGTATCGCCGACGTGAATGCCCCGGCCGACGCCATAGCCCTTCCCGATTTTATGCAGCGCGCCCACCAGCTCCACACCCGCAAGCGCCTCCCCATCCAAAGAAACAGGCACCCCCTGCTTAAATCCAATAATCAACTCCCGCCCCTTCTCTTCGACGGTGATCCCGCTGGTCGGATAAGCGGCGTCGGGCACCTCGACCCACGCATCATGGGTTTCCTTGCCCCCAATGGTGGTACCCCAAAGCCCGGCATTCACGGAGTAGTCGGTGGTCTTAGACGAAATCTTCACGCCGTTCTTTTCCAAATATTCCGTCTCCTGCTTCCGCGAAAGGCCGAGCTCCCGTATCGGCGTCAGAACCTCAATACCGGGAAGCAGGGAATGAAACGCCCCATCAAATCGAATCTGATCATTGCCGACCCCGGTAGAACCATGACACACGGCATCGGCGCCGATTTCTTTGGCCAACTTCGCGATCGCCTCAGCCTGCACAACCCGCTCGGCCGCAACCGACAAGGGATACGCCTTGCCCCGAAGCACATTCCCCTGAATCAGGGTCACGACAAACCGGTCAAAGACTTCCTTCTTGCTATCAAGCGTGTGATGTTCGATCGCGCCCAAGGCGAGGGCGTGATCCTGAATATCCATGAGCTCTTCCTTCGAAAAACCGCCGGTATCCACAACGGCCGTCACGACATCGGCGTTCTTCTCTTTTTGAAGCCAGATGGCGCAAAACGAGGTATCCAGTCCGCCGCTGAAGGCTAAAAGTATTTTCTTTTTCACTGCGCTTCTCCTACAAAGGAAGAGAGATACCGGGTGAGCTTATGGGCGGCGGTTCTCGAAGACATGGCGGAAAATACGGTGTCATCACCGGCGATGGTGCCGACCACACCGGCTTTATGCAGGGTATCGAGAGCCAGCCCGACCTGCTGCGCGGTGCCGGTGGCGGTTTTTAGAACAACGAGATTGGGTCCTGCCATTAATACATCCTTTAGATAGAGCCGTAGGGGAAGTTGTTTATCGGCGGCGCCTGTGTTAGGTGCGGATGGGACGTTGTATTTTCCCTGGATTTTAACGAGGCCGAGCTCGGAGATGTCCCTTGATAAAGAGGCTTGGGTTGTTTCGATTCCCTTCTTTTTTAACGCTTCGACGATTTCGGTTTGGGTGCCGGCGATTCCTTTTCTTATTACGTCGAGGATGGCGTCTTGGCGGATTTGTTTGGGGGACGCTGGCTCTGTATTAATATTCATCATTATGCATAATTATACACAGGGGTGTGTATAAATGCAAGGGGTTATTTGGTGCTGGTCTTCCTTTATA
>NVTF01000103.1 GCA_002401485.1 Elusimicrobiota bacterium
GACCTACCGCTTGGCGACAAATGCGTTTACGTTCTGTCTCGCGGCGGTCTACGTCAGCGCCTTCACCTCATTGGGTGTCCAGATTCTCGGACTGATCGGGGAAAACGGAATTCTTCCGGTCGCCAAGTTTTGGGCGGGGACGAGCGACGCCGCGCTGCAGGGCGTGTGTTGGGCGGGGGCGGCGTTGGCGTTGGCGGCCCCCTTCACCGGACGGGCCGCGCCTCTGTTTTATGCGGGGTTATGGGGACTTTATTTTTCGTTGTATCGCGCGAGCGGACTATTTCTCGGGTATCAATGGGACATTCTTCTTCTCGAAGTCGGGTTCTTGGCCGTGTTTGTCGTCGGTTCCCGCGGAGTGCACCCGCCGCGTGCGGGATTGTGGGCGATGCGTTGGTTGTTGTTTCGGCTCATGCTGCTCTCGGGCGCGGTGAAGCTGCTGTCCAACGACAAGATGTGGTGGGACTTAACCGCGTTAACCCTGCATTATGAGACCCAGCCGCTTCCGACGCGTTTTGCGTGGCATGCGCATCAACTTCCCCTCTGGATTCAAAAGACATCGGTTTTATTAATGTTTGGAATCGAATTGATTTTGCCGTTTTTCGCCTTTGGCCCGCGCCGGATTCGGTTGCTTTCCGCTGCCGGTATTTTAATGCTCATGTCACTCATCCTGCTGACGGGCAACTACACATTTTTTAATTTTCTAACGGCGTCGCTTTGCCTCTTTTTGTTTGACGACGCCTGGCTTGCCTCGTGGCTGCCGAAGCGAAAATTCGCCCAAGGGAAACCCGCGGGAGTACTGCGGCGCCGGCTGTCCTGGGTACTGGCGGCGTTTGTCGCCGTGGTCGGCGGGTCGCAGCTTCTGCTCCGGTTTGTTCCTAAGACGCGTTCCTTCGCAGCCTTGCAGTCTGCCGCAGTCGCGGGGTACCGGTATCACATGGTGAATACCTACGGCTTGTTTGCCGTGATGACAACGGTGCGTCGGGAAATTGTTCTTGAGGGCAGCGCGGACGGTCGTAATTGGAAGGCTTACGAATTTAAATGGAAACCCGGGAGCCTGGAACGGGTGCCCGGATGGGTGCAGCCGCATCAGCCGCGATTGGATTGGCAAATGTGGTTTGCCTCACTCGCCTCTTATAAGCGAAATCCGTGGTATTTTCATTTTCAGCGACGGATTTTGCAGGGTCAGCCTGAAGTTCTGGCCTTGTTGGCGAACAATCCGTTTCCTGAAAAACCCCCTAAATATCTACGTTCTTTGTTCTATCGATACCGCTTTACCTCTTCGGGCAGTGATGCATGGTGGTCTCGAAAGGCACTAGGACTCTATGCGCCCATGACTACCTTGACCGAGGATGGGCGCATCGGTCTGATCA
Organism: Elusimicrobiota bacterium; assembly: GCA_002401485.1. Taxonomy (GTDB): domain Bacteria; phylum Elusimicrobiota; class Elusimicrobia; order UBA1565; family UBA1565; genus UBA1565. The sequence continues at coordinate 1,371 of NVTF01000103.1, forward strand.
TGCCTAAATAAGGCTTAACACCCGATTAAATGGCGAAAAATAGGGAAAAATAGCCTTGTTTTTTAGGGGTTCTCCGCTACACTGACTCATAAGGACGAAAATGCAAACTTCGCGAAAGCGGAGGGCGAAATGTCGAGTGCCCGTTGGGGGGCAAGCGACTACTGAAACCATGGGTTGCCGAAAGGATAAACAACACTCTAAATCGGCAGCGGCTCTACTCGGAGCTGTTGCGGGTCTATTTTTGTGGGCGGGTTCTGCGGGCGCCGCCACCTTCTACGTTGAGAAAACCGGAAGCGACGCCAACCCGGGCTCATTCGCTTCTCCATTTCTAACGGTCCAGAAGGGTCTTGATGCGGCTTCCCCCGGTGATACCGTGCGCGTGGGCACGGGGACCTTCAAAGAAAATGTTGCCATGTCCACGAACAATGTGGCTCTTGAGGGTTCGGGTCGGGGCAATAGTTTTTTGCAGGGAACCCAGGCGTTAATCGGCATCGAATTTTTTGGGACCACGTCTGTCGTGTGGGTGACCCCCAATACTACGGGCGTCGCGATCCGGTATTTCTCGATTTACGACGACTACCATGGGATCTTTTCGGATGATGGTTCCATCGCCGCCATCGAATACAATCAGATTGAAGGAAATTATCTGAACAACATCACCGTGGAAGGTTCGTCCCCGACGATTCGCTACAATATTTTCCGCGGCTCGGCGCCGTATAGTCCGAGCAAAACCTGGATTTACGCGTATTCGGCTGTCGATATTTGGACGCCTTCCCAGCCTGTCATCGAGAACAATACGATCTACGATCTGAAATCCATTGGCATCTGCACGCTGAAGTCGGCGACGCCCATCATTCGAAACAACATTATTTTAAGAGTGCCCGAAGGCATCGCCACTCCTGACAACACGGCGAATGCACAAACGATCGAATACAACAATGTCTGGAACAATACACTTAACTTCGATACTGTGACGGGCTGGTGGACGGGCCGCATCGGAAACATTTCCGCGGATCCCGTCTTTATCGATGCGCCTAACGGCGACTTTAGATTGCGCTCCTGTTCTCCCTCGGTGGATAAGGGGGATCCTTCTGCGATCTTTAATGATCCCGACGGCACCCGCAACGATATGGGCGCGTTGTTCACCCCAGGCGGCAATAACGCTCTTTTGCCTCCTTCGGCGCTGACTGCGGAACCGCTTGACGGCAATAAGATTCATTTGACCTGGGACCCCTCGCCGTCTTCCACCACGACAAACTATCACCTGTACATGATTCAGGCCGATCATCTTACCTATACAAGTCCGGTTGCAGACCTCACGGCGGCCACAACGTTCTGGACGTCGGGCGCGTTGACCAGCGGGCTTGCCTACACCTTCGGCATTCGTTCGAGTGATGGCGTGTGTGAGGAGGCCAACACCACCGTCACGGCAACAGCGGTCCCGGCACTCGCGGCTCCCACCTGCAAGATAAAATTGAAAACTCCAAAGAACGGGAAAACGATTTCGGGGAACCGGGTGCTTGTGAAGGCTAAGGCGAAGGGCTGCGCTCCCTTGTCGCTTGAGTTCCATTATAAATTTCTCGATACCGCTACCCCGGTGTGGGCGATCATCCCCGCCGCCAACGCCAATCATCCCAACCCGGATACGTCCGCGCCCTATTTTACCCACTGGGACGTTACCGGCCTGACCCAGGGGCAATACGAATTGCGGGCATCGACCAATACTCTGGCGAATACGCCGGATAAGGGGCCTTCAACCATTCAGGTGCGCGTTGATCACTCCAATAAAGCCGATGTGAAGCAGAATAAGACCGCCAGCGGGGTGGGCACCGCCGAGCGCGTGTACAACACGGTCGACAATAAAATTACGCTCGGTGAGGACAGCCGCAATGCCACCGCCGAACTCTCCATTCCCGCGGGGGCTCTCACTGATTCAAGCGTCACCGTGTCCGTGTCCTTGAGTGAAGCTTCCGGGTTTGCAGCCGCTTCGATGCGGGCAGCGGGGCTCACATCCTTCGGTTTGTTTATGGACGTCACTTTGTCCAACGGCCAGACCCAGTTGAATGTTCCCGCTCTCTTGACGATGGGTTATTCGGATGCGGATGTCAGTGGAAACGGGCTTGATGAAGCCTCCCTTGAGATTCGTTATTATGACATCCCTACAAGTGCCTGGATTACGGTGGAAGGTGCTAAAACAATCGACACGGTCGCCAACACCGTCTCAGTCAATACGCCGCATTTCACGACATTCGGTCTCTTTGGAAATGCCGCGGCCGCGAGTCTCAGTACGCTGCGGGTATACCCGGTTCCCTATATCCCCAATGACGGCAATGATGATACCGGGCGGGAGTTTACCCCCGCGGATCTCAATTCCGGGATCGTTTTTAAGAATCTAACCGCCGATGTTCAGATCGATATTTATGATGTGACCGGCCGACGTGTTTGGAATGTATCCGGAGGCACCGGAGCCGACGTCCAGTGGGACGTGCGCAACGCCGATGGACGTGAAGTCGCCAGCGGAGTTTATTTTGCCGTCATTAAAGGCGGGGGAACCACTATCACGCGCAAGATAGCGGTCATACGTTAGGATGAAGAGACGAATCTCAATTTTCTTCGGGCTTTCGCTCATTTGGACGAGCGGGGCCCATGCTGCCGGCGGAGGCGATCCGTTCGCGTTTCTGCAGCTGCCCGTGGACGCGCGCCCGACTGCGCTGGGCGGGGCCTATACGGCGATTGGCGGCGACTCCGCGTCAATTTTCTACAACCCGGCCGGTCTTGCCTTCGCCGAGCGCAATACAGCCTCCTTCATGCATAACAGCCACTTTGAAGGCGTCAACCAAGAGGTCGCTTCCATCGCCTTCAAAAACGGTCTTGGTTTGGGCATCAACTATCTTAGTTTCGGCGATATCCCGCGAACGACGGTTTCGAATCAAGCCGGTTCCGGGTTCGACTCCTTTTCGGCCAATGACCTCGCCATTACTTCCGGTTACGGCCGGCGGATGAACGCTTTTTTGAGCGCGGGGTTTGCGATTAAGTTTGTCCGGGAAAAAATCGCTAATTTTACCGGATCGGGATTCGGACTCGATTTGGGGACGCAAATTGAACTGGAACCCCTGTATGAAATCCCGCTGACCGTGGGTGTTGCGATCCAAAATATCGGATTAAGCAGTCTGAAATTTCAAAGCCAACGGGAGGCTTTTCCAACGCAGTTCCGTCTTGGTTTTGCCTACAAGAAAACAATCGGCACACATCGCCTCACCGGCCTCCTCGACATCAATCGTGCGGGGGATGACAATGCCACCCTGCATCCGGGCGTGGAATGGGTTCCGCGAACGGGGGTGGCGCTGCGCATCGGCTATGACGGCCGTAATGATGCGGGTTCGGGGATCACTACCGGTGTTGGTTTTGCGATGGGCGACATGTATCTTCGCTACGCCTTCGTGCCCTTCGGCGATTTGGGGGATTCCCATCGGGTGAGTCTCGGGGTCGCGTGGGGCGCGCCAAACCGCATGCCCGATCGAACAGCCCGGCGTAAGCGCGTTAAAGAGAAGAGACGACGGCGGCCTGCGCCGCGATGGCATCCAGGGCGACCCAAACGCCTGCCGCCGGAAATAGAACGACCCGCCTACTTCGAGTCCAACAAAAATATCGGGGGGTAAAAACCTTAATACGTTGTCCACACGGATCCCTTTGTATCCGTGTGGTAGCATTCAACCTGTACCATGCCCCAGTTCGCGTCCGTGGCGATGCTGGTATAGACCCATTCGCCCTCTCCGGTGGCATCGGCTGCGAAGGCGTCGCCCGTAGGGATCGAATCCACCGTTGATATATCGGCATGGTAGGGAGGTGTTTTAACCGAGGGGAACTTGCTGAGGTATTTCCCGTTGGTTGTCAGGGAGTCCTGCAGTTCGTTGGAATTGGTGCCCGCTGGGCCGGTCGGGTAAAAGCCTTCCATGTCGGAGTAATAAATACTGATCGCGCTGCGCAGGGCGCCAAGATTGCCGCGTGTCTGGCCCTCCTGGGATTTGCGGACGAGGTTGGCGAATTTCGGAATAGCGATGGCCGCGAGAATGCCGATGATCGCTACTACGATCATCAATTCGATGAGGGTAAACCCGCGCCGACGTCTTAAACGTCTAATGGGAGTCTACCCGCGACGGCCCAGTGCCGGTCGCTGACCATGACGGCTTCGAGAGTCTCATGGAGCTCCGCTTCTTTGAGCTGCGCATTTACTTCATCAATGGTATAAGCGGCGAGCAAGGAGTTGTAAAAATCATCTTTAAGCAGTTGGTGTTCATCCGCTGAGTAGGTCTCCACGATGGCCTGGGCATCATCCGGTGAATCCGGGCGTGCGAGGTCCAAGACCCAAACCCCGGCGCCGCGTTTGCCAAGCCGTTTGACCTCGTACCAGAAATCGGCGGGGTCGGGGATGTGATGCAGGATGCTGTTGGAGACAACCGCGTCAAAGCCGTCGGTCTGCAGCATCAGGCCCGGCAAGCGGCCTTGGTGCAGGAGAACTCGCGCAGCGACTCCGCTTTTCAAAATCGCCTTTTGCGCCAATTCGATCATCGCCTTGGATGCATCCACCGCAGTGATGGAAATCTTTGAATCCGCCTGGGCGAGGCGAATGGGGATGTCGGCGGGCCCGCAGCCGAGGTCCAAAACTCGTTTTCCCGAACATTCAGGAAAGGCCTTGATGAAATTATCGACAAAGGCTTGATTCGATTCCGAAAAATCCGCTTCCGCGTAGGCTTCGGCGGCTTTGGGATCATCCATGACTTCCGGTTCAGGGGTTCGAGGCATTGTCATCGGTTAGCGGTCCTCCTTAAGCGTAAGGCGTCTTCTGCTGAAAATCCAGCCTTGAGTCGCTTGGCAATTCTCTGCCGTGTTGCCGCCGGGGAGACGCCATGGAACGCGAATGCGGCAAGGGCTTCGACGCCGTTGAGTAAATCGGATTCATCGATGAATTCCGGAGCCAATCCACGCGAGCCGACATTGTGGTAATTGCCCAGCGGGAAGGCAAGGCAGACGGTCGGGTAGCCGGCGAAGCTGAAGGCGCTCGCTTCGCAGGCGCCGCCATCCATGAGGCGGCGCTGGGTTTTGAAATTCTTATTGTCTTTGCGTTGGCGGCCGGCCGCAGCCTCACAGGCCAAAACGGTATCGGGGTCAAAGACGCGCAGGCGATCCCCGACGCGAATGACCGGGCCCTTTCCCATTTCCGCGCCTGGCATGGCCTTGCTGCATTCGAGAACGACAATTGGCCGGGAGGCGGGAGCGGACCCTTCGCGAATCGCCGCAAACGCGCCTTTAAATCCTTCTTCTTCTCCGCGGGTGAAAATAGCGCGCACATCTCCGGGTAAGCGATTCTTAACCAGAATTTGCAGCGCGGCAACGATCGCGCAGCAGCCGGCCACGTTATCGAGAGCCTTGGAGAATAACTTTCCGCGCTTGAATGTGAGGCCGGTTAAATCCGCGTGGCCGAAATCACCCGCGCGGGTTCCCTTTGGAACACGCAGCGTCATTGCCGAAACCTTGTCACGCGGGCCCCGACCGTCTCCTTTGAGCACGAGGGCTGTGCCGCGCCGTCCGATGTTGGGATCATCTGCGATGAGGGCTAGACGCCGGCCGCGCAGATTGAATGTCGGCACCTGGCCGTTCCATCGCGCGCGAGCCGTGCGGGAATTATCAACCGAAAGAATTTCAAACCCCGGGTGGTCCATATGAGCCAGCATGGACATCGGGGCCGCCTTTCCCTTTCTATAGGAAGCGATGAGGTTTCCGTATTTATCCAGGCGAAAAGGCACTCCTAATTCCTTTAGGACGCTGCTGAGCGCGTCACGGACATAATATTCATGGAAGGGCGCTGTCGGCTGCGGCAAAACACGCCGCAGGATCGCTCGCACACTGGAACGGGACGCGGGGGGAACGCGTGGCTCGGCCATCGAGCCTACTCTATCACTTTCGGTAAACGAGGACGAGCCCCACTGCCGCAATGCACGCTTGTACGGCAAACGCCTCAATCCGGCCGGCGTACACGTAGGCGGTTAAGAGTCCGATGATAAAGTTGACGGAGAGGGAAAGGAAGACTCCTTTGCGCTGGCCATCCAGATTCTTTTGAGAGAAGTGTTTGTCAAACCATAGGCGGATGCTTCCCTTCGAAAGAGTATGCAGGACGCTCGCTACGGCGATGCGTTCAAAGGGGATGCCGTATTGCGCCGCGGGAACGATGATGCCGGCCATCGCGATGAGGCCTATGCCTGCGTCCGCTGCCAAGGCGAGGGTGTTGGTCCACGGCGTGTCAACCGGAGCGGCGGCAATCCATGATTTAAGCCGCGCGAGGTAGCGCCCGTACAGGCCGAACAGAAAGGCCACCGCCGGAACAACGGGATGAAACCCTAAAGCGATGGAGAAGGACACACTCGCCAGCAGCGCTCCCCATAGTCCATTGATGAAGTCGGTGCGTTGAAAGAGAGGCTGTGCGATATTAATAGTCGCATAGAGCTCGGAGAAGGCGGACCGGAGGGCTTCGTCTTTTTCTGAGGGAGCACTCTTCGCCAGATACCGCGCTCCATGAGCGAGGATTTCCGCTTCGCTGGTGAAAAATTTCCCATCCAGACCCGGGAAGACCTTGATAGGGAAACTTGTTCCTAGAATTTTTAATCGCTTCTCCATCCGTTCTGAGATGCGTTCGAGCTCCTCTGCGGGACGATTTTCAGGATCGATGAGCACGATGGACATATCCGAGGTGTGTACACTGTCAAGTCCATGCTCCTTGATCACGGTTTTATCGATCTTGACCCCGTTGGCTCCTGGATAGGTATAGGAGGCGACTCGTTTTGTCGCGTGCAGGGGAAGGGCTTTCTCGAGGGCGGGGTGCAGGGAACGTTGATGCGAACGCGGACCGGAAACCCGGCTCCCTATAATGGCCAGTCCGATGCGGCGGCTTTTGGCTTCCCGGGAAATAAACTGAAGCTGTTGGCGGGTGATGCCGATCAGGAAGTTAAGACGTCCGGAAGCGGAACGAATGCGGGCGAACGACCAGCGGCCGCAGCGGATGCCGTCCAGCAATTCCTTATAGGTATACGTCCCGGGTTCCAGGTTAGCGGTTGTCACAGATCTTTAGGATACGTGACTGAGTTTGCACGGCCCAGGGCCGTTCGGGGGGGGATCTTGGGGACTAAGGACCTATCTTCGCTTCTTTCGCTTTGCTTTCTTCTTCTTTTTCGGACGAAATCCGATGTGGTAAAGCTCAGGATCGTCGTCCAATTGTGGAGTGTCCGAGGGGAATACAACGGTGCTGATGATCGCCTTAGAGGGAACAAAGATGTGCGCCTTTAATTGGGTTTTGCCGTCTTTGTTGATTTTCTGGGGGATACCCTTGGGGGCCAGCTTGAAATTCTGGGTCTCAAGCCACATTCCGTCCGATTCTGTCTTGTGGACCAGAGCAAAGAGGGGAGAACCCTTGATGCCGTAGTGCTTCACGTATTTAAGAAACTCTTTATCCAATGAAAGGAGAACGTGCTTTCCGTCCAAGTTGTAATCGAACATGATCCCTCCAGCAAGTCTCGCTTAAAACGGGAGAGCCCCCGGTCGCGGGGGCTCTCCTAGACGTCAGTTACTAAGCGGTCTTACTTCTTTTTGCGTTTGGCAGCCTTCTTCTTCGTCTTCTTCTTGGCGGCCTTCTTCTTTCCTTTCTTCGCCGGCTTTTTCTTCGCCGGCTTTTTCTTCGCTGCCTTCTTCTTGGCTTTCTTCTTGGCCATGTTAGTAACCCTCTCTGGTCCGTCGATGCGGTTATCGTTGGAGTAAACCCCGTTCGTGTTCCGCTCTTGTTGTCTTTGTCGAACGCGCATGCGAACAATCATCGGCAACATCAAAAGTATAGAGGGTTGGTACGTTTTTGTAAAGACTTTTCTGCAAAAAAAATTTTTTTTCTAAAAATAATTTTTGTCAGCTTTCCGGATAATCATCGTTGTATGTAACGCGAAGCGCGTTGTTGAATCGGTTTAGACAATTCATAAACGATGCGTGAAAAGTTATTTCAACGATTTCCTCGTCGGAGAAGTGATCTTTTAGCGCGTCAAACATTTCATCAGGAATTTTATTTGCGTCAATCGTTACCTGTTTTGCGTACGCGAGTGCGGCTTTTTCGCGGTCATTTGTCGGTGTTGTTTTTTCCGAAGAATTTACGCCAAGACCTTTTACGATTTCATCTGTGTGAATTCCCGCGCAAAACTGACAAGAGTTGAGTTCGGAAATGAGGATGATAATTTTTTCCGCAAGCACCGGATCAAGCTTGCCGCCCGGATAAATGACGCGGCCAACGTTGTCCATAATGTTTAAGAGTCCGGGTTTGAGTGACATCGCTTGCGTCATTTCGGGAAGTCGCTTTCCTGACTTCGCGATCTTGCGGCTGGTTTCAAACGATGCGTTGTCTTCTATCTGCGCGAGTGCGCTGTCGTACTGCTCTTTGGTGAGTTCAAATCTCATGGTCCACCTCCGTATGGTTCTATTATAGTACGGAGTGTTTGGAACAGTGCTCTTTTTGGTGGTATAATATTCGCGTAGGGCCTATAGCTCAGCTGGGAGAGTGCCTGCATGGCATGCAGGAGGTCGTCGGTTCGATCCCGACTAGGTCCACCAGCTTTAGACTGAAAAAACGCCTTCTTGCTAATCAGCGGGGAGGCGTTTTCTCTTTTTCGTGGTAGAGTCAAAGAGTTCGTACTTCTCTGGGATGTATGAACTTTTCGGAAGAATCAATTGGATTATATGGGTCAGGAGTCTAGGACCGAAACCCTTCTCTTTATGGCAGGCTTCTAGAGTTAGTGATATACTTGATTATGGGAAAGAAGATGCAGGTGGGTATTCGCGTTTTTAGGTAACTTAGGAGAACTGGAAGCGTGTATCACCTATTTGTAACAGCCCAATCAGGAACCTGGGATAAAAGCCCCTACGAATTGGAATTCTCGAGAGCCATACGAGAATATACCGACGAAGACCTTCAACAAAAGTACCATCAGCTCGACCAAAAGGCCATCGTTAAGCTCTTGTCTTTTCCCGCTCTATTTTCCTACGAAGTAAAGGAGAACACTGAAGCAAGGATCGGGTTTCTTAAGAATATTTTGCGCCTTGGCGATGAAGTTATCGTTAAGTACGATTTTTTTCCGAATATTCCGCCGTTATCGGCCGACATTTTTTCCCAACTGAATCGTGAACTTGGGATTGGGAAATTGGAGATGTATCGAACTCACTGGGCCGTCAAAGCAATCGATTTAATGGGCATTCTTCGAGAAGCTAAGCTAATTACAAAAGAACAAGAATCTCTTGTTTCCGCGCATTTGCTTAGAATTCGAGAGGATAATCCTATTCAAGAAATGCCGCTTGAAGATAGGCGGAATTCCGGTCTCATTTTGCTGATGCTGCTGGCCCAGACTCATTACAAGATGCTCGAATGCGTAATTTCTACATCGACCATGTGTACAGCTCTGGATTTGGAACTGAATCACTCTTATTTATGGACGATCCGGAGCATTCGGAACCTGCTAAAGAATCACAAGGATTTGGAAGATTTTCCTATCGAATTTGAAGCGATATTTGAAGACCTATATCCTGGAACTATTGGAGATGTTGACTGGCAAGAAATGGTTGCTCCGAAAGCAGAGCATTTCCTCAGCACGGTTCAGCGATATACTTCGGAGAAAGGGTTTTATGACCCTGAGAAAAACTCTCCAGCCTGGGCATTCGTCGAACTGCTAAGGCCATCCATAAACCAAGCCATCGAAAGAGCCCTAGCCTACGACAAAAGAATGCGTCAGCATATCAAAAAACTTCTTCCTACCCCACCTCAGGTTCCTTCAGATGATGCAGTAAATAAAAGCCCCGTGTCACCAGCGAAGAATCACGAAGATTTTGAAAACAACCCTCACTCACCAAATCCAAAGCAGGTTTTCATTAGTTACAGTCACAAAGACAAAAAATTCCTTGATGATCTACGAACTCATCTGAAACCATTTGAACGGACCGGGAGTTTTTCCACATGGTCAGACCTTCAGATTAAGCCTGGATCCAAATGGCTAGCAAAAATAGACGAGGCACTTTCTTCAGCCAAAGTAGCAGTTCTCTTGGTAACAAAAGATTTCTTGGCCTCCGACTTCATTCATGATAACGAACTTTGCCCTCTGTTAAAATCTGCGAGCCAGGGAGATATAAAAATTCTTTGGATTCTCATCCGCGATTGCAATTGGAAGAAAACTGCGCTAAAAGACCTCCAGGCCGCTTATCCTACTCAGACAGCATTAGCCAGAAAAACTTGGGGCAGAGATGAGGCCTGGGTTACGATTTGCGAAAGGATTGAAGAAGCCGCGAGCGTTTAGGCAGCAAGGGGTCAGCATTATTTGACCTGTTTTCAGACTCAATACCCTCTTGCAGAACCAGGACGACCTGATATACTCACATTAGTTCGTACTTCCCAGAGAAGTGCGAACTTTTCATCGTTCCAAGGTTAGCTATCCATTTCTGATGGTGCCGCACTTGAAAAAGTTGCGAAACTCGCCCGCGCAGGTCCACCAGCTTTCTAAAAGCCCCACCGAATGGCGGGGCTTTTTACTTTCCCTGGAGTGGGAGAGGGGGCCTGAGAGGGTCTATACCTCCTTTCTGAACTTAACATTATATCTAGTGTAAACTCCTAAGGGATGGGGATGGATACACTGACTCTCTCCCAAAAAAGTTGCGAAACTCGCCCAGGCAGGTCCACCAGATTTCAGAGAAGCCCCGCCTTCGGTGGGGCTTTTTCTATACGTATAACCCCCTTAAAAGGTTCCCCTAAATAATTTATCCCGGGATAAACTTTTGGGGGTTAATCCCGGGTCCCCGTTTCCTATACCGAGGAAGCACAACCCCGCTAGCCCTCACCATGATGCGCCAAGGCAGACGAGAACTTGGGAAAGCCTTTCTTTCTGTGAAGGGGGCGGTGTCCCGATAGCTGGAGAAATTGAAGAATTAAAAAAGCGTAACCTCTGGTTGAGAAAACAAACTTAGGCCAGCTAC
>NVTF01000104.1 GCA_002401485.1 Elusimicrobiota bacterium
GCTTCCAATGAGAAAACCGGGAAACCCGCCGTGAAGGCCTATGTAAAGGTCTACGCAGAGATGGACAACGGGCAGGTGCGTTTCTACAAAGACGGCTACACCGACCACCGCGGGCGTTTTGATTACGCCTCATTAAGCACAAACGAACAAGACCATGTAAAAAAGTTCTCGATACTGGTCTTAAGCGAGAAAAACGGGGCGACGATCCGGGAAACGGATCCGCCAAAGAGTTAAGGGACCCGCTTAACCCAATAAAACAGGGGCTTCGTGTTTCCCCCTTCTCCGGTTGTCAACAATAGGGCAAAAGTCCTATATTTCACTAGGCCTTTCAGCCCAGCAGCATTTCAACCCAAGACACCCATGGAGAACGCCAATGACTAAATTACTTTCGCCCATCGTTGCCGCGCTTTTGTGCGCAGTATTCGCCGCGCAAACTGTCGCAGCAAACCCGCCTGCATTCGACTTTGAGGCGGCCCCGTCCGCCCAGGCAATCGTCTCCGACCTGCACCTGCAGCAAGCCGACGCCGCGCGCCCCCTCGAGGGCAAAACGGTCGACCCCGAAACCATGAGCCGCGAACAGCTCGAAGATTCCCAAAAAGATCACCGGAGATTCGTTCGGTGTACGCTCAAGAGCAGCCGCAATCGACGCTGCTCCTACGTCTGCGCCAACGGCACCCAATACAGCTACCGGCGGCGGACGTCCTGCGCGGAGCGTGTCTACATTCCCCTCGATGCAACCCAAGCAATGATCGACAAACTGGTGGGCGAGGAGCAGGAAACCCCGGCGATTGAGCAGCCGCCCGAGGCAAGCGTGGAACTCGTGGCCCTTACTCCTCAATTGCAATTGACGCACCTCGACCCCGGGCGTTTTGTCAGCTGCCGCTTGAAAATCAAACGCGACCGGGACCGCCGCAACTGCCACTACCGCTGCGATGACGGAAAAGACCGCAGCTTCCGGCGCAATCGCCTGTCCTGCGCGGAAAAGGTTTACGTGCCTCGATACAACCTCCGCGGCGGGGATCCCGAGTAAAAGCGAAACGTCTGAAGACCAAGAAAGCGCCCACCGTTCGCGAGTGGGCGCTTTTTTGTTCTGGGCGCCTCGACGCGATGCACCAAGCGGGTGTATCTGGGGAGATAGCAAACGGCCCCACTGGCACACTGAAAAACAGGCGGTTATGATAACGGGGTATGAAGCACATCAGCCTCTTGCTTGCCGCCCTTCTCTTCGGATGCTCCGATAAAACAGAAACAAAGGCCGCAGCAAAGCCGCTCAAAGCTCTACCCGGACTGTCAGAAGTACCCCTCGCCAAAACGCGGCTTTCCGTGCAAGAGGCCTATGAGGCCATCCCGCACCGACGCACGCGTGCGGATGTCGAAGACGAAGGTCTTGATCCGCGTGATGAGCTTTATCTCAAGCTGGTCTTTAGCGCAATCGACGAAAGTGTCGCACTCCGAGTCTCCACGCAGATTGATTTTATTGACGGGGACACCGATGGCAATGGATATTTTGAGGCCCAGGACCGCATCTCTGAATTCTTAGAAGAACTCGCCCCCCCTCCCAAGCTTGTCGGGTATCACGGAATGGTCCTGGCAGCCATCAGTGATCAACGGGCTTTTTTTGCCGAGTGGCGGGACGCGGGAGCGGGCTTTACGCATAAGAGAAACGTCGGTACTCACGCCAAGGTGCAATCGGCTTCCGGGAAATTGCGCAGCGCCTACGGCACCCTCATCAAGGAATATCCCCCCTTGTCGAGTCAAAACAAGGAAGCCTATTTCGATTATCACTGCGCGTTAGATTTCATCTGATGCCCGACGAAGGCCAATTCGTCGAATCCGGATCCTTCAAGGTCGACCGTGCCCGCGCTCTCGATAAACTCATGCGTTTTCAATTGGAAAAGCCGGAGCGTTATCTTTTGCCGTGGGTGCGCGCCGGTGTCGCCAGCCATGCAACCGCCATCGACATCGACTACACCGACCTCGGCCTCTCGCTCAGTTTTGACGGCGACGTGATTCCGGAGGCCCAATTGCGCGACCCCTATGGAACCCTGCTCGGCGACTTCTCCGACGAGAATACGGCCGCGCGGCATATCGCGATCGGACTTCTTGCGGCCTTGCGGCTAAAACCTGCGGGCATAAAAATCGATTCAGGCATTGCCGGCAAACGCCGGAGCCTGGTAGTAAAAGACCTGCAAGAAGATGACTTAAAAAGGGCGAAAGGTCCGGAAACAAAAACAATCATCAATGCCCACTGGCACGGGCCGGACAAAGAACTGGCCCGGCAGCACATGACGGAGCTAAAAGGAAGCTGCCTCGTGTCTCCCATCCCCATTCGTGTTAACGGGAATGAACTCAAACGTTGGACCCGCGGACCGGAACGGACCGGGATTTATTTTGAGGCAGGTTCGGCCTTCGGCTGGATCACGCCCGCTGATGGGGAGGCGGAGGAGAGCCGTTTCGACGCCTACGTGCTCGGGGTCTCGTCCGGGCAAACAACATTCTCGCTGCCCGCCGCACAGGTGCGGGGCTACGTCAACGACAACCGTTTCAGGCTTAATGCTTCCCAATCGAGCATCGTCGTTGATAGCCGCTGGAAAGAAGTCAAGGAAGTCATCGCGCAGAAAACGGAACTCTTAACACAGCAAATCATCGAAGAACAAATCCCGCGCATGAACCAAGCCGCACGCCTGGTGCGCAAGGTTCCATTTTATAAAATCTGGGAAACAAGCATGCGCCAGGAAAGCGACGCACCTACCCCCGTTAACCGGAACCAGTGGCTGGCTGACATAGGGGTCGGCATCGCCGCGTATCTCGGACTCACCTCGCGGAACCCCAAGGACATCCCAGCCTTTCTAAGGGAAACCGCAAAAATGACAACCTGGCTGCGCACGGCGTCGCGCCGCATGCCGATTCATGGTGCGCCGCTTTTTTTCAGCGTCGGCGGGAAAGTCCTGACCTATAAGCAGGCTAAGGGTGCACGTTCAGAATCCGGAAGCATAATGTATGTTCAAGGACCCTGGGAGCACCGCAATACCCTGGATCCCGCAACCCTCTGGTGCTGCGGAGCTCACGACGTGGAGGATTTGAAGGCCCAATTCGACAACAAGGTAAAGGAAATCAAAAGATGAAGGATTTCACCGACGAGGAAGCGGAAAAACTCGCAGGGCCCAATCCCTGGAAACTCATCCTCCAGGATTGGCGGGTTCGCCTCGCGCTCGTTTCGATTGCACTGGCGGCGGGCTACGGCGCATGGAAGATGCGGCCGGAGGCGCCCCTACCGACACTCAAGGTTGTCGCCCAAACCCACGAAAGCTCCGGTCCCGTCAGCACCATTGTCGGAAAATCGGTCGCCCACCAAGGTTCCATGAACTCTGTCGAGTTCAGCCCCGATGGCCTGCATCTCGCATCGGCCGATTATACGGATGCAGCAAAGGTATGGGACATAAAAACACTCGATCACCTCCATACGGTGAAGGGCGCCTCGATGGTGACATTCAGCCGCGACGGCAAATTTCTCGTGATCGCCCGCAATCCCAAAGATAAGTTTCAATCGGGAAAAATCCTCGTCTACGAAACCCTGTCCTGGGAGCAAATCAAAACAATACGCAGCCCCGAGGGCCAAATTGATTCCATCGCCTTCAGTCCCGACGGCAAACGCTTTGTCTCCTGCGCTAATACGAAAAAAAAGGGTGTTCACGAATTAATCAACGGCTCCTGCAGGGTCGTCAACTTCGCTGACAGAACAATTCTCGCAGACTGGAAGGAGGGACGCCACCAAATCGGGGACGTGCATTTTAGCGCCGACGGAGAACGCGTGGCCTACACCCTCAAACTCCTCAGCGGCGACTACCTCTCCTACGGCGACCATGTATTCGTCATCCGCCAGGCCGACAACGGAAAACAACTGCATCGATTCGGTGATTCCGAAGGGGAACTCAAGATGATCACGGCCACCCTCGCTCCGGGCGGGAAACAGGCTGCGTTTTCGTTCTGGGAAACCGAGGTCATGCACATCAAGGATGTCGCCGGAAAAACCGTCCAGGTCCTCAGCGAGGAACTCCTGAATGTGGAAAAACCGCGCCACCCGTTCGCCCGCGGCCGCTTCAGTGCTGACGGAAATTTTTTCGCGGCTCCCTACAGTAAAGGAAAAGGCCGCGGCATCCGGGTTTGGGACGCCCGCACTTGGAAGCCGCTTTATTATTGTCCCGTCGAAGGCGGGGCGGTGCTGCGCCTGGCGGTGAGTGATGACGGGAAATTTATCGCCGCGGCAACCGGGAGCATGAGCGCTTCAAAACTCTATGTCTTCGATTTGGCCGGAGGTTCGTCATGAACGAACAGGCTCCCGAATTCGGCCGTATAGAAAAAAAACGCACCTGGCCCTTAAAACTGGCCCTTGTCTGTGTCTTAGGCGCTGGAGGCTACGGTGCAAAAACCCTCTGGTGGGACGCGGAAGGCTCCAAGGCGTGGAGCTGCGACGAGGTGATTGTTCCCAAAGGAAGTTTTGATGTCGACATGATCGACAACGCCGAACTTGAAGGCGGCTGCGGCTGGCAATTCCACCCGGGCTACCGGCCTCGCTTTGTGCGCACCGTCGGGTGGGCGCATTCCCCCCGCCACGTGCTCGCTTTGGCCAAACCGGGAGACTATGCCTTCCGGGATTTTAAAACGCCTGACGATTGTGCGCTCGGCACCGAAGACTGCACGGTACTCATTGAGACCTATATCGCGTATGACCCGAGCCGCCGCGGCGGGTCTTATGTGGACGAACAGAAAAAGCTTCCAAGCGGCATTTACCGCATCAAAAAGGGCGCGCCGCCGATTCCCGATACGGATGGGATGCAATGGACCTGGTCGAAGCAATGGTATTCCATCCCCCCGGCGGTGAAGGTCATTCGTTTGGAGCTGGTGCGCAACGAACCGCGCGACGGGTCCGGAAAAGGCAAGGCAGTGCACTTCGACGATTTTCAGGTACGGTTTTTGAAAGGGAGTTTTAATCCCCGCGGGGAGCGCACGGACTAAAGCATCGAAACCCCAGCACCCCGCACAACGAAAATCCAAGCACATTCAAAATACCGTGCGTCGCCGCCATGGCAGAGACCGAACCCATTTGGCCGGCGCCGTTGAATTCGCCGATTGCATAAAAAACCGACATCCACATCGACGCCAGAACAGACCCGCTCGAGACCACCAATAAAAAGGGTCCCAGCGAAAATGCCGGCGCCGCCGGCACGATGTAGACGAGCATCAAACACGCCAGCACCATCACCGAAAAACTCAGCAAGACCGCGGCGAAGATTTCCAATGCAGGTGAAAACGTTATGCCTGCGCCAAGCAAAGGGGGTCCAGCCAAGACTCCCCCCACAAGAATCCAATATAGTTTTCTCGGAAACGCCGGGTCGAGCAACCCCACACGCCCGGTCAGGCCGGTAAATAAGGGAACAACAAAGGCCGCGTAGTGAAAATGAACGGCGGTCAGCAGGACAACCTTGTCACTAAACCCCATCGGTCTAATTCCAAAACGGGAAAGCACAAACCACCCTCCACCGATGGCGATGAAGGCATAACCCGCATCAATGCAGGTCTCCTCGATGGAGAACTCCAAACGAGTGAAGAATCGCCATACCCCAAACCCCGCCATCGCGACGCAATACACGCCCCACAAGACGGACAGCGGAGCAAACACATAGGAAGCAACAGCGCCCGCGGCACACGGAATCACTGCGATTTTTAACCACTGCGGCGCACCGGTCAATGGCAGCGCGGCCGGTATGATGGCGACCGGTGCGAGGAGAAACAGAATTTCAATCAGCCCAATAGATGCCATGAGACCAACCCCAAATAGGTTCCCGCCAAACCAAGGATAAGTATTCTCACAAGTAGATGCCCCACATCAAAATACAAACCTGTAGGCCAATCATCCGTCTTGTAAACAAAAAAATCAATCAGCACACGAGCTCCCCAGAATATTCCCATAAATAGCGCTAATGCCAAGGAGGCCTTATCACCACGAAGCATATCGTCATGAAGATAGATCGTCAATAACCCAAAGGCCATGATCGTCATCGCAATATATCCCCCATAAACCCAAAAGATACTGCGGTTAAACCGGGTCAATTTCGCAAGATCTTCCTTCCACTTCAAAAAATACGGCGCTTGAAAACTAGCGCAAAGCATGATGAAGTGTCCCAGAGCCGCCACCCATAATGCCAACGAAAACCACCATTCGATTGATTTCATAATGCCCCCAATACCTTCATAAACGGCAGGATAACGACTTCAATAAAGGGTCGATGGAATAACAACGGTGCAGGAAGCAGGAGGACCGCCACGGTGAAGGTCCGTCCTTTAAGTCCCGGGCTACGCCTTTCCGCGATCATCGCCGCGCCTTGCACCAAGAAAAACAGCGTCGGCAGCCCGTATCCGCCTCCTGCGGGGTAGGAAACCACAAGATCGTGCACGATGCCCGAGAGGAAAAATACGAAGAAGATCGCCCCGACCGGACCGAAAATTTTCTTGGTCGGACCGAAGGCGAGTCCAAAGCTCAAATCCCGAAATGCGAGATTCCATCGTTTTCCCCAAAACTCGGTCACGCTTTTCGAACGATGCGGGGCATTCATGAGAGGCTGCACATCTACGCCGATCCATTTCCAAAAAAGTGCCAGAAGATGGAAGGAACCAAAGTGGAGTATAAAAACCGAGCCAATCATCCCCGTCCAGCCCGTGAGGATCGGATAGCCGCCTGGAAAAAAGCGCGGTATAACCCAAACCAAGACGAGACCAAGAAGCAGCTTTCCGAGTGCGAAAGGCCAATCCAACTGTGGGAGTTCTGCACCCATCGGCGCGTTTTTGGAAAAGGGAACCGGGTCCATTCCCGGCCAGAAGAAAAAATATCCCAGCGCTCGGGCAATGCTGAAAGAATGCGTACCGAGCGCACGCCACAACGTCCAGAACTTAAACGCTGTATAAATCGAAAATGCATACAGACACATAAATCCCCATGGCGGGAGATTTGGCTTTACCGACGGAGCAAGGAGAATCACGAGGGCAAGGGGGATCCAACCACCGCCCCAATGAGTCGCATGAATCGTGCACCGTCCGCTAACGCAGTGTCGGCGCTTGGCGAGAGCTCCATACAACCCTCTCAGTATTGGGCTAACGCCGGGAAGACCACTCAACAACACGATGGGGGTCGCCCACCAATAAAACCCAGCCAAATGAATTAAGGCGTCCGAACCGCCGTAAGATTTGCCATCGTGACGAAGAACCCTCATCTCCTCAAGGGAATATTCGGGATGGGACTGAAGGGATTTGCATTCAAATCCTTGTGAGCGGAGGAGAGGCTTAAAACAATCGACGGCGCCGCAGCAGAGCGGACAATGGCTGTCATAAAGCACCCACCCCCGCTCGGGCATGATCAGGCAGCTTCCTTCGCCATCGACCGCTTGCGGAAACGATCAACGTTGTACATGTTGAAGAAATGCATGCCCCCGACCACTAAAAGCACCATGCCAACCTTATGGCTCAACATCTCAATGGCGGCTGTGAGGTCGGTAGGTTTCACCCCCGCTTTTAAGGCAAGCGTTACAAACCCGATATTGATCAGGTAGAACCCGACAACCAACAGGTGATTCACCGAATCCGCCATCTCCTGATTGCCGTGAAACGCGTCCACAAGAAAGACCCGTCCGTTTTTATGCAGCGTACCGGCCACCCAAACAGTGATTGCGATGCTGATTGCGAGGTACAGCAGGTAGGTTACGTTTACGATCATCTCGGCCTCCGTCGAGTTTAATTTCTGCAATATCTGTTGCGACAGATATTGCACCCCAAAAAAAACTACCCCAACAATTTGGTCAGCCACTTCGCCGACCCAGCCAACTTCACACCCTTGCGAATCGTATCCGGCGACAGTTCGTTTGCGGATTGAAACAGCTGCTCAAAAGACTCCACCATCTCCAGCAGGGAGCCGATCCGTTCTTTTGCGACCGCGTCCGTGCCCTTAGCGCTATCGAGTTCCAGCATGCAATCGCGCAGCACAGTTAAGGTCGGGTCAATTTCCCGCATTTTGCGTTGTTCCGCCACAATTTTTAAGGTTTTCCAGAAATCCTTACCCGTCTCGTAATAATCCCTGCGTTCGCCCCGCATCGGCACTTTCCAGATGAGATTCCAACTCTGGAGCTCCTTGAGGCTGCTGCTCACATTGGATTGGGCGATGCCAAGGGATTGCCCGATCTGCATCGCGTTCATGGCGACCGGAGACAGATACATGAGGGCATGAATCTGGGCGACGGTGCGGTTGACGCCCCATTTCGTCCCCATCTCCCCCCAGTGGAAGATGAACTTCTGGACGACCGGTGTAAGGGCTTCTTCTTTCATATCTGTTACTACAGATATGACAGATAATGCTAATTTTGTCAAGGGCTGTCCCCAAAATGTCCCCAAAACCCCTAATAATTTCAATATTTATCTGATGCGACGAATTAGGCGTAGCGAGACGTAATCAACTTCTTTTCGTATCCCTCGTAGCTCGTAATAATCGCCTTCTTCGCGACCTTGATATCCGCATTGAGTTCGTCGAGATCCAGGTCGATACCGAGTTTTCCATTCAGAAAAGACTTCGCAGCCGTTAGCTTGATATTCCACATGAAGCCGCTTTTACCCGCAAGGGTTTCGCCAAGAGAGCCGATATAGTCGAAAATAGTACCCAAATCTTTTGTAACGGTCTTCAGCCATTTTTCATGTTCGGCCTTGCTCTTAAAAGCCTTGGACTTAGGGAACTCCTTAGCAACAAGATCCTTCGCTTTTTTATATTTCGATGAGCAGGCCTCCAAGCGCTTCAATTCGGCTTCCGCCCGTTTCGAAAGGGATTCGTAAATGCTGCCGATCAGCTTGATCATCTTCTTCACGTCAGCGGACGTAATTTCAGGGATATGTTCTTGGGCCATCGATAAATTCTCATCCGCCATTTTGCTGAGCTCGGCTTCGAAGGATTTACGGTTCGTCTTCTTTAAATCGTCGATCTTCGCCGGCTTCATACTCTTCATCACGATATCCAATTGATCAAACACCCACGCATTATTGAGGTCGCCGGAGTATTTCTTATTAACCCCTTTCACAACGGACCCTAAATCATCGATCAGCCGCCCCTGCACCTCATACAAGATCTCCGAACGATTCATCTTTCCCCCCGTCCTCGGTTTCGGTTCCACTTTTTTCTTTTTGGCCTGAGGCTTGTTCGACGGTCTCTCCGAGAGTTTTAAGAAAACCCTGTCCCCGTTTGGCCGACACGCTTGGTATCTTTGTACGAATAGGCCGCAAGAGCGCCGGTCAGAAGGGCCGAGTCACGCGCCGCTCTATCGGAGTAAATCCGGGTGGCGCGCTCTGTGAATTCTGTTTTCTCAACAGCACTCTCAGGAATGTCGGCAATGACTTCCTTAAGAGCCAACTCGAATTTTTTCAAAAATGCCGGAGATAATTTCTCTGCGTATTTTCCTAAGTCCACGCTTGATCCCCCACTTATTACTTCGGCAACTCCGAGAAATACTTTTGCGCCGTCTTTCCGACATGCTTCGTATCGTTGTACGAATAAGCCGCGAGTGCGCCGGCGCCCACAATCGGAATCCACCGCGCGACGACACGCGAAAGAATACGCTGAATGAGGGTTCCCGTCAATACGTGCAGCGCGTGGGCCAATGCCTGCTGAGAAACGCTGCTGACGATAATCCGCTCCCCGCCTCGGGCAAGGATGTCCTTCATGGCATCGGAGCAAACGTGATCGAACAAGCAAACCATCATTACTTCCTTTTTGAGTGCGTTGCTCTTTCCATGGGCGGCGGCAATATCGGAAACGAGCTGTGCCTGCAACCGCCAAACCCCCAGGAGATCCGGGAAAATCGTAACTATCGCGGCCGGTCCTGGAATGATCGAAAGGGTGCCGCTGAGCAGCGCAGAATCACGTGCTGCCCCGGCAGAGAACGCCTTTGCGCCATATGCCGGATCTGAGGACTTCTTGGCCGACGATGTGGGGATATCGATAATGATTTGTTCGAGGGCGTTCTCGAATTTCATCAAAAATCCATCGGGGAGCTGCCTATCAGTGGTTTTGTTCATGCTCGTTCTCCTCAAGGTGCGGCTTCAACAGGAGAGGATCAATAATTATGCCAACTATCGTTTTATAGATGACTTTTTCTTCTTAGTCTTAATTACGGGCTTCTTTTTGGCGCGCGGCAGAGCAGCCTTTTCCTTCGCCGCGGGTTTTCGCCGTCGAGTTGGTTTTGCCCGCTCCCCCCACGTCATAAAAACCTCTCGCGCTGTTTTCCCGACCATTTGCGTGTCCTGATAGGAATACACCGCCAAGGCCCCCGCCCCTACCACAGGCACCCACCGAGCTGCGGCCCGAGCCGCAACACGTTTTGCCAAACGAGCAGTCAACACCGACAGCGCCTCATGCATCGCCCGCCGTTTCGCGCGGCCGACCAATACCCCTTCCCCCCCGGAGATGAGCAGATTCTTCATCGCCTTGCGCGCCACGTGGCGGTAGAGGCAATACATCATGATTTCCTTGGTCAGTTCGTCCGACTTTCCCGTGACCGCCGCGATGTCCGCAACCAACCGCGCCTGCCGCCGCCAAACCGCTGCCAACTCAGGAAGAATAGTGGCCATGCCCGCGGGACCGGGCGCCAAGGAAAGCGCGCCCGTAATGAGCGCAGCATCGCGAGCGGCATCACCTGAAAACTCTTCGATCGCGGCCTCAGGCTCTTCTTTTTCTTTGACCGAACTCCCCGGAATATTTGAAATCACCAAGCCGAGCGTAGACTCAAATTTTTTCACAAATGAGGACGGCAGCAGTCCCTCTTCTTTCGTTGTCATCGCAACAGGGTAATCCATAGTCAGGGCCAGGTCCAGTGCATTTCGCTTTTGACATGGCGAACAGAACCGAGGCCTGCTTCATGCATCCGCATTTGACGACGGCGAATCGAGTTTTAAGAGAAGTGCTTATTTCTAAAGGGTTATTCACCCGTATCGATACGGGCAGATAAGGCTTATTTTTTCAGCCCTTCATTAAAAATTGGATTCGAATTTATTCCAGTTTCGTATAATAAACCTAGCAATGCCTGAAACGAGCAAAAAGCTAAACGACAACGAGATCGACGCCGCAATCGACCTACTCGAAACCCTTTACGCGGACGGAGCGCAACTCTCCGCCATGGAGCGTGACCGCCGCGTCGCCCTCTTAACCGCCGCCGGTAAATTGTCCCGCCCCACCCGCGATGAACTCAAATCGCGCGCCAAGAGCTCGAAGAAAGCCAAGCAGCTCCGCATTTTTGAATACAACCGAAACCTCCGCAAAGCGACGGGCATTCGTAGCGCGCGCGAAAGCAGCATTTTCGAGGCACCCAACCGCATCACCAACGGAGGACAGGAAAAACAAAAGCCCGAGATGACGTCTGCCCGCAACTGCTATATCTGCAAGGCGGAGTTCAAACAGCTCCATCACTTTTACGATCAAATGTGCGGTGACTGCGGTGATTTCAATTACGCCAAACGTTTCCAAACCGCGGATTTGAGCGGACAAATCGCGCTGATCACCGGCTCACGGCTGAAGATCGGATACCAAGCCACCCTCATGATGCTTAAAGCCGGGGCGA
Organism: Elusimicrobiota bacterium; assembly: GCA_002401485.1. Taxonomy (GTDB): domain Bacteria; phylum Elusimicrobiota; class Elusimicrobia; order UBA1565; family UBA1565; genus UBA1565. The sequence goes on from NVTF01000104.1 coordinate 11,646, forward strand.
CGGTGATCGCAACAACGCGATTCCCCATCGATTCCGCCGCGCGCTACGCCAAGGAGAAGACGTACAACGAGTGGAAGGATCGTTTGCATATCTACGGCCTCGACCTGCGTCATACCCCGAGTGTCGAGCGCTTCTGTGATTTCTTCACCCAGAAATACGGGAGGCTCGACCAACTGCTCAACAACGCCGCCCAAACGGTTCGGCGCCCTCCCGGCTTTTACGCCCATCTGCTGGAAAATGAAACGATCGGCGCCAAGGCCCTTGTGGACGCCGCGAAGCCGCTCGTGAACGATTTTCAAGATATCCAAGAGCGGCTGATCGGGCCGGCGAAACTTTCCCAAATCCCGTATGCGCAGGACTTCGCGCTCGCCCAAGAGGCTGTCTTTCCCGACGGAGCACTGGATGCCGATCTGCAGCAAGTGGATCTGCGCACGACCAACAGTTGGCGTCTGCGTCTCGGTGAAATCGAGACGGCGGAGATGTTTGAACTCCAACTCGTAAACTCAATCGCCCCCTTTGTTCTGTGCAATAAACTCGCACCCCTGATGGAGAAGGACGAGACCGGAGTGAAGCACATCGTCAATGTTTCGGCGATGGAAGGAAAATTCCAGCGTTTCTTCAAAGCCGACCGGCACCCGCACACGAATATGGCGAAAGCCGCGCTCAACATGCTCACCCATACGTCGGCGAGCCGGCTCGCGAAA
>NVTF01000105.1 GCA_002401485.1 Elusimicrobiota bacterium
TTTTTTGTTAATAAAGCGTTTCTGCATTGATTTTTTCTAATTTTAAATTTAAATAGTTTAGAAATTTTCCAGATTTTTAATTATTGTGCTTTTTTTTGTAATTATCTTACCTGGATTTAGTATATTATTTGGATCAAACAATTTTTTAATTTCTTTGAAAATTTGATAATTTTTAGTACTAAATTTCAAATTTTCACATTTACACTTATTATATACAGCGGTCTATGCAAAAATACTATATAACAGATAAATATATTTAATTAGTCTTTTTAACAATTCAAATAATTTATGTTAGCAATCCTAAAAAAAGAATTTGAATCCGACCCTGACGCCTTTAGGGACTCGCTTATTGTTCTGTATTGCACGATTGGTCATCGGAGCGGGAAATACGGACGCACGCTTCAGGAAAAGGGGTTCCGGGTGCGAAACCTTTTGGGCGGTGTTTTGCTTTGGGCGCATACGGTCGGTCCCCTTGAGCATGAGGGGGAGCCGACGCGGCGGATTCATGTATACGGGAAGCGATGGGATTTGCCACCGGAGTCGTTTGAGGCTGTGCGTTGAAGCGTCGTCAAAAGCCCCTTCGAGAAAAGTTCTTTTTTTTATGCATTTTTTTGAAAAATGTCGCCTTTACTCGCTGCAGGCCGCTGTGGTATAATTAACCAATATGTCGCAGAAGACTACACAAATTGACTCGAAGTATGCCCAGCAGCACAGGCGATGGATCCTGATAGACGCTAAGGACGCCGTTCTCGGCAGATTGGCGACCAAGGCCGCGAACTTGTTGCGAGGGAAAGGCAAACGATTTTTTACCCCTTCTATTGATTGCGGGGACTTTGTCATCGTCACGAACGCTAAGAATATCAAGGTGACCGGTGATAAAGAGAACCAAAAGTTCTACTTCAGGCATTCGGGCTATCCGAAAGGCGCGAAGGTCATTCCTTTTAAACAACAGATGGAGAAGGATTCCCGTAAGGTGATCTCAATGGCCGTGAAGCGCATGCTTCCCGAGACCTTGCTGCGCCAGCATCAAATGCGCCGGCTCAAGGTTTATCCGGGAGCGGATCATCCGCATACGGCCCAGAAGGTGGAGGCCCCCAGTGACTGATAAAAATGTTCTAATGGCGACCGGCCGACGGAAGACTTCCGTTGCCCAGGTTCGTCTTATCCCCGGTGGAGAAGCCGGAAAAGTTACCATCAACAAAAAACCGCTCGAAGAGTTTTTCCGCGGTCGTGGGCGCCACATTTTAACTGTGAGCTTGCCGCTGACGAAAATCGACGGGGCCAAGGATTATGAAATCCGCGCCAAGGTCTTGGGTGGTGGTATTACAGGGCAGGCCGAGGCGATTCGCCACGGTGTTGCGCGCGCGCTCGCCAAGTTGGGTGATGACGCGAAGAAAACGATGCGCAAGGAAGGGTGGCTTACCCGTGACGCGCGCATGGTTGAGCGCAAGAAGCCCGGGCAGCCGAAGGCCCGCAAAAAGTTCCAGTACTCGAAGCGATAATCTCGGATCTGTTCCCTTGGGAACCGTGAACGAGAAGATAAAGATCCGGGGGCTCGCCACTTTGAGCTCCTGGATCTTTCTATTCTGGGGGGCGATGGTCTCTTTGAAGGGACTCTACGATCTCTTCATCGGGGAACCCGAGGCAAACCTCTATGCCCCTGCAGCCTGGGAGTTCGTGTCGCGAGAGCAGTGGAGTCGCTATGGCGGGTTTGAGCTCCTGTATGGTCTTGCGTGTCTTAGCCTGGCTTGGTACTTAAAGCGCTACAGCGCCTTCCTTCCCGAGACGGTGTCGCGTCCTCGTTTGGACGCCGAGTAATTCCGATGCCCTCCGGTCTCAACGTCGGGTGTTGCGGCTTCCCTGTTGGGCGGAGTCGATATTTTCCTGAATTTGACGCGGTTGAAATCACGTCAACAGCGACGCGAATCCCGAAAATTGAAACCGCTGAGCGTTGGCGCTCAGAGGCGCCGCCCGGTTTTAAATTCTCGATTCGAGTTCCGCGTATCCTTACCGCGTCTTCTCCCTTTCGCATCACTCCTGCGTTAAGAAAAACACTTGCGTCTTTTCGGGCCGTTCTGGAGGCGCTTGAACCTCATTTCGTTGTTTACGAAACGCCTGCGGTGTTCTACCCGAGCGCGGACAACATGAGAGCGATGTATGATTTTTTCAAAGGACCGGGCCGCGGGCCGTGGCGCTCGGTGTGGATCCCGCGCGGCAGGCAATTTGATGAAAAGATCCGCACTCGAATTTGTACGGATCTTCGGATTCTCTTGGGTGCCGACGCCCTTAATGCGGAGGATCCGCCCAGCGGTACGCGTTATTGGCGATTGACGGGGCGTGCGGAAGGAGGTCACCGCGTTTCGCGCGGTGTCAGCTTTACCGATGCCGAGCTCCGAACCGCGATGTCTCGCTGCGCTTCCGGAAAGAACAGCTATGTATTCCTTGAAAACGCCGCGATGTTCCGGGACGCGAAGCGTTTGAAAAAATATTCGATCACGGGGCAATTCTGATGTGCGGCATCGTGGGGGAATTCAGGCTCGACGGCGGGGCCGCTGATGCCGGTCGCGTCGAAGCCGCACGAGAGAAACTCGCGCACCGAGGGCCCGATGATGCCGGTGGCTGGTCCGAGGGGGCTGTCGCGTTCGGGTTTCGCCGATTGTCGATTCTCGACCTGGAGCGCGGCGCTCAGCCGATGCGCACGGAGGATGGTCGTTTTACTGTCGTCTTTAACGGTGAGATTTACAATCACCCCCAACTGAAAGAAGAGCTGGAGGCGGCCGGTGTGACGTATCGCACCCACTCCGACGCTGAGACGGTTTTGCATTTGTTCGCGCGCGAAGGGGAGGGCGCGCTGCACCGTCTGGAAGGCATGTTCGCGATTGCGGTGTATGATGCCAAGAAAAAGGAATTGCTCTTGGCGCGTGATCCCCTCGGGGTGAAGCCGCTGTATTATAGTTTTGAGGGCTCGCGAATTACGTTTGCCTCTGAGTTGAAGTCGATGCTTTCTTTGGTCGATTCAAAGGAGCTCGATCCCTCGGGTGTTATGGACTATTTATCCTACGGGTATGTGCATGCGCCGCGCACGCTTTTTGACAACATCCTCAAACTTTCTCCAGGTCATTTTCTGCGGATCAACGCTCATGGTCTAAAGCAGGAGACTTTTTGGGAAATTCCGACGCGTCCCCCCTGGGGTGTCGATGGATCGGCGCCGTCGATCAAGGAAGCCCTCGACCAGGTGGAACGGCTTCTAATCGGCTCCGTGCGTTCTCAACTAATGTCGGATGTTCCGGTCGGTTCGTTTTTGAGCGGCGGGGTCGACTCCTCGCTGATTACGGCGATCATGGCGCGCGCGTCTAAAGAGAAGGTCAAAACTTTTTCGATTGGGTTTTCGGGGGCCAAGGCGGGAATCGATGAATCGAGTTATGCCCGCACAGTTGCACGCTACCTTGGAACCGATCACCAGGAATTGATCTTGCCGGCGGACATCCTTTCCAACGTCGAGGGCCTGGGGGATGTGCTCGATGAACCGATCGCCGATTCCGCGATCCTGCCCACATTTTTGCTCTCGAAGTTTACGCGCAAACAGGTGAAGGTTGTTTTGACCGGTGAAGGCGCTGATGAATTATTTGGCGGCTACAACCGCTACAAGGCCGCGTATCTTTCTGAAGCTGTCGACCGTGCGCCGCGTTGGAGTCGCGGGTTGGCCGCCGCCGCCGCCCGGCGCATGGGAAAAGGAAAAATATTTCGTGAATTGCCGCACGCCAATCGTGGTTCCTGGGCACGGGCGGTGGCGCACCATCATGACGCCTCGCACGACGGGTTGCTGACGCGGGAGTTTCATGACCGGACCGGGCATTTGGACGCAATGGATTGGCTCAAGGATCCTGAGGCGCCGCATACTCTTAACGGCGCCCTTGCGTTTGATTTAAAAACCGTGCTGAGCGATTGCTTATTAATGAAGGTTGATAAAACGACCATGCGAGCGGGGCTCGAAGCACGTGTACCCTTCCTCGACCGGCGTCTTGTCGAATACGCGCTGCATTTACCTGCGTCTACGAAAATTCGGAGGCTGAAGGGCAAATACATCCTTCGCAAGCTGGCGGATAAGTACCTTCCGCGTCCTATCGTTTGGCGCAAAAAGCATGGATTTGTTGTCCCGTGGGAAGAGTGGGCGCGCAATCCCGACAATACCGTATTGGGCGACCTTTTTTCCGGAGGGGCGTGGACGACGCATGGACTATTCGAACCGAAGCATCTAGCGGCGATGCTTGCCGGCGTTCGCGGCAACGATCCCACCGTCGATTCGGGACTCTTCTTCCGCATTGCGGTGCTCCTGCTCTGGTTTGAATCACTGTGAGTCGAGCGTTTGTAAAGGAAGACGATGGAGAAGGTTCCGAGCAGCTTTCGCCTCGCCCGATCAGCTCAATTCCCAATTATGTGACGCGTGAGGGTTATGCGGCATTGGAAGCCGAAGTGGCGCGCTTGAGTGAAGAGAGGCGCGGGCTTACGAAGGATCGCAATGACCCGAAGAAATCGAGAAAGCTCAAAGAAGTGGAACGGGATTTTCGCTACTTTAAAACGCGATTGGAGACGGCTAAGGTTGTGGATCACTCCGGATCGGCGCCCGCCGAGATTCTATTTGGGGCGGAAATTGTGGTGGAAGAAGAGCCGGGAAAAACGAGGACTTTGTGCATTGTCGGTGAAGATGAAGCCGATCCCCAGCAGGGCAAACTCTGTTGGGCCTCCCCGCTTGCCGATACGCTGCTTGGAGCCAAGGCAGGCGAAACGGTTGTCTGGAAGCGTCCCGACGGAGACAGGACCCTCAAAATCGTCTCATTTCAACACTGTTAACTCGACCTGGTTGAGTTTTGGCTTCCAGGGCATACTACCCATTACGACGGGATTATGAGCGACAAAAAACGAACCGAACAATTATTGAAGCGATTCGAAGAGTCTGAGAAGGACGCGATCGAAGGCGTGATGCGCCGCATTGGGAAAACGGAAGCCAAAATCGCCCAGGCGGTTGGGAAAATTCCGCGATCTCTCAGTAAGGAGCTGGATAGCCTTCGGGGACGATTTGAAGATGCCCGCAGAAGCGCCGATGACCGCGTTGAAGAATTTCGCGGCAGGCTGATTGACGGCCCTTTGTCGGAAGAAGAGCTTCGTGCGCGGTTGGTCATGCTCGAAATGGAGTATGCGAGCCGCGTTCAGTTGGCGGAGCAGGGATTTGACTTGTTGGCGGAGCGCCTCGAGGACTACGTCGCTTCGGGACGCAATTGGTTGAGTGATGTTTGTGACCAGGTGCGATTAGCCGTGCGCGTGGATGTGAAGCCGGTTCGGGCGCGACTGGGAGAAGCACTGGTTCAGCGCGCGGATGCGTTGGCTGCGTTGGAACGGGAACTCGGCGGCTTGCGGGAGCATCGGGAAACGTCGGCTCCTTTGGAAAAGAAGATGACGGAGCTTGAGAGGAAAAACAGCTCTCTGGAAGAGTTTTTGGAAAGGTCCCGCGCGGCTGTAAACTCACTTACTGAGGCGAATGAAGTCTTGGAAAAACGCGTTGTCGATCTTGCGCGGCAGTTGGGGGGGTCCACAAGCGACAGCGTCGAACTTTCCGATCGCCTTGGGCGGGCGGAGGAAGAATCCAGTCAATTGCTTGAACAAATGCGCGCCAAGCAGAAGGAGGGTGAGGCGTCGCAGGATGAATTGATCGCTGAATTACGGAACACGATCAGTCCCTTGCTGGATGAACGTCTGGGTTTACGTTCTCGAATCAAGGCGCTCGAGGCGCGCGTTGCAGAATTGAAGTCTGGCGACATTAGCGAAGTCGCGGAAAAGGAAGAAGCGGCGATAGAGCTTCTAAAGGAGTTGTCCGGATTTCGCGAAGCGGCGGGACGTCTTAAGACGCGTATTCAGGTACTCGAATCCGAACTGGCCCAGGCGAAGGCGGAACTTAAGGAAATGCGCCAGGAGCGCCGCGGCCTGGTGGAACGATTTAACGCGGCGACGCAGGCGCGTGATGTGGAGCGCATGCGTGCGGACAAGGCCGAAGCCAAGTCTCTGGCGTTGAGGGAGGGAGGCACAGATCCGGTCGTTTCTGAGATGGAGATGAAGCTGGCCGCCGCCGCCCGGGGGCTTGTTGCAGTAAGGGACAAGGTTAAAGCCGCGCGTGCCAGGATTTTAGAGCTCGAGGCGAAGGCTGAAACGGATAAAGATAAGACCCTTGATATCGATGCGGAAAAGGCGGATCTTGCCCAGCGCGTTGCGGGAAAAGACCGGGAAATCGCAAAATTCAGAAGGGTTCTGTTTGAGAAGTCTTCCGCGCTGGCGTCGACGCAAGAATCTTTGGCGAGCATGCGAGAACAATTGGACGATGCTCAAAAAAAGAGAGCTGGGGCCTCGGATGCCGGAGATAAAGGTGAGGCCTCAGCCGATGTCGAGTCTCTGCGCGAACAAGTCGCCCAAGCCCTGGCGGCTAAGAGGGAGGTCGCCGATCAACTCGCCACGGAGCGAAAATCCGCGAAGATGATGCAGAAGCGCTTGTTTGGTGCCGATGTCGCCCGCGACCGCGCCCTTTCGGAAACCCGGGCGCAATGGGCTGATGAACAGGAAGCGTACGAGGAAAAGATGTCAGAATTGACCCGAGAAAGAGGGATGTTTAAAACTCAGCTTGCCACCGCAAACAGGTCGTGGCAGGAGACGCTGGCGCGCCAGGACGCAGGTCGTATGCGGGAGATTTTTAAGCTGCGCGCTGAGGTGCAAAAGCTCAAATGGGCGCTCGAGGAAAAGGAGAAGTAGGCTGGACTTCAACCTCCAGATTCCTCTGATTGTCTTCGCGACGATTATTTTCGCCTTTCTCAACGGTGCCAACGATTCGGGGACGATGTCGGCGTCAGTTGTCAGCGCTCGGTCGTTAACCGCCCGGCAAGCCTCCTTGATCGCTGCGATCGCTTCGTTTACAGGATCACTCCTGCTTGGTTCCGCCGTTGCCAGAACCTTCGGGGAGCATCTCATTCGGCTTGATCTCCTTCCGCACGGTACAAATCCCTTTGAGGCATGCATTGCGGCCGCCCTCGCCGCGCTTGGCTGGGCCACGGCTGCCTGGCGGCTGGGGCTTCCGGGCTCGTACACGCACGCGTTGTTGGGCGGATGGTTGGGAGCCTTTTTCGCGCTGGGCGGCGCCAGTGTGGTGCAATGGCGCAACGCAGGATTTGTGATGGTTGGCGTTATGCTAACGCCGTTGATCGGGCTTGGGATTGCAATGGGCTCGATTCGTCTTCTCTACTGGATGGTGGATGATTTTTCAAGGAAAACCTTGCCTTTGTTTCGCATCACCGAAATTTTTATGTTCGGGGCACTGAGTCTGGCGCACGGAGCGAACGCCGCGCAAAAAAGCATGGCGCTGCTGGTCGTTGCGGGATTTTCAATTAGCGCGACGGGTGTTCCTGATAATTTCTCGCTGCCTCTTTGGATTCGACTCGTCTGTTCCGCGGCCTTTGCGTTCGGGGTCTTGTTGGGGTTCACGCGGACCCTTAAAAAAATGGGATTTGAGATTTTTCGCGTGGATACCCTCCACAGTTTTACGGCATTGGCCGTCTCGGGAAGTCTTGTTTTCGTCTCGACGGTGATGGGTCTCCCGCTTTCTCCGGGGCAAATCAACTCCTCAAGCTTATTGGGCGCGGGCGCGGGTCATAATCCGCGAAAGGTGCGGTGGGGGGTCGTCGGGGAAATGATGATGAATTGGTTTTTAACCTTTCCGGCCGCCGCGGCATTGGCCTGGATTCTCGTAAAAGTCATTTAGTTAATTGTTAAAATCAGCTCGTGCTCTTCTTCCGAAGGGAAAAGTACGATTTTTATAAATTGCTGCTTCAGCAGGCGGAAAAAACGCTGGAGGGGCTGGCTGCGCTTAAAGAATTTATTGATGAGCCCAGTTCCGCTCGCGGCATGCGGGTAGATGACCTGGAGAAAGAGGCGGATGATCTCCGCCGCATCATCATTAACGCGATTAACGAATCCCTAGTCACTCCGATGGACCGCGAGGATATCTTTGCACTCTCGCGCGCGATTGACGACATGATTGACTATGCGAAGACGACTGTCGAGGAGATGGTCCTCTTTGAGGTTGAGACCAACGAACATCTTAAGAAGATGGCGCAGTCGTTGTACGAAGCCGGCGAGGACATCGTCAAATCCGTTTCCCACCTTGAGAAAAAGCCGCGCATTGCCGAGGAGCACCTGATTCGGGCGAAGAAAACCGAGAACTATGTCGAACATTTGTATAGGCAGGCGCTCGCCGAACTCTTCAAGAATAACGATGTGATTGCGATTCTTAAAACGCGCGAGTTGTACCGCCATCTTTCCAACGCGGCGGATCGCGGCGATGAGGCCGCCGACATCATCGGCGATATCCTCGTAAAATCGCAATGATGCGCAGCGCTTGTTGGGCGGCGGTTCTGCTGTTGTTTGCATCGCCGGCCTTTGCGGGTTCTATCCGTCTGCGTGTGGTGCACACCAACGACATCCATGGCTGGATGATGGCTCGGCCCGATAAAAAGCAAAAGGACCGCATGATCGGCGGCGCGGCGGCCCTCGCAAGCGTCATTAACGACGAGCGTAAAAAGGGACCCACCCTGGTTCTTGATGCCGGGGATTGGTTTCAAGGCACACCGGAGGGCAGCCTGCCGCGCGGCGCGGCGATGGCGGAAATTTTCAACGCGATCGGTCACGATGCGATTGTTCTGGGCAATCATGAGTTCGATTATGGCCAGAAGGTGATTGAAGGGCTTGCGGCCAAAATCAGCGTACCGGTGCTGGGTGCAAACATTAAACGAGCCTCAACGGGTAAAATCGTGAAATACGCCCGTGCCTCGATCCTTAAAACGGTTGGCGGCATTAAGATCGGGATTTTCGGACTGGTCACGTCCAATGTTCCCATTCTTGTGTTCCCCAACAATGTTTCGGGGCTTCACTTTGATAATGAGATCGAAGTCGCCAAAGGCATCGTCGCCGACTTGAGGGGCCGCGGCGCTGAAATCGTGATCGCATTGAATCATGTGGGCCAAGAAGGTCCCAGTCGCCCGCCGTTTAAAGGCGATCGCGCGCTTGCCGCAGCGGTCCCAGGCATTGACCTGATTGTCGGAGGGCATACACACGACGCCATCCCCATTCCGCGGCCGGAGCCGTCGGGAACCCTCATCGTCAACGCGGGCAGTTATTTGAAGACAGTGGGCGTCGTCACGATAGATTTCGACTCGACAACACGGAAAATTGTTGCGAAATCGGGCGAGGTCCGCCAGTTGTGGATCGATGAGGTCGGGCAGGACCGTGAGGTCTTGAGTATTGTAGAACGCTACCGGCAAAAAGTCGGGTTGGAGCTTGATGTTGTCATCGCCCGGGCGGAAGTTGATCTGCCGCAGGACCACACGCGACTGTCCCCGATGGGCGGCTGGCTAAGCGATTGTTTGCGAAAATGGACGAAGACTGACATTGTGATTCAAAATGCAGGGGGAATTCGCAGCGGGTTGTCGGCTGGGCCGGTCCGCATGAGGCATATGTTTGAAGTGTTCCCGTTTGATAATTATCTGACGACTCTTTATATGAGGGGTTCGAGCATTCGAAAGGTTCTCGAACACGGCGTTTCCTATGCGCCGCATATCGTTCAGTTCTCCGGCCTCACCATGGCCTGGAGCGATTCGAGTCCCAGAGGCGGCCGAGTCGAGACGGTTTCGGTGCGCGGGCGGCAGCTGCGTGATAATGAGATTTATTCGGTGACAACTTCTGACTTTGTGCTTCAAGGGGGTGACGGCTACAAGGCTTTTTCGGAAGCAACCGATGCGGTGACGACCCGCGATCTTGTGCGCGACGTACTGTCCTGGTGTGCACGGCGTTACAGCCCCATTCAGACGCCGGATCTATCCCGGGTGAAGAGGAAGTAGGCCCATGGTATTGAAAGCGGTTCGAGAGAAGGTGGATAAGACCTGGACGCTCTTTAAGAAGACCTTGGTGTTTATGAGTTGTTGGGGACTGGTGTTTAGTCTGGTTACGATTGGAGAATTGCGGGTTGGTTTTGATTATGATGACACGATCGTATTCTCAACGCCCGCCTTCACGCGGGCGTTTAAAAGCCCCCATCAGCCCTTCAGCCCGGGTTTTTGGAAGGTCGTTAATACGAGCTACGATCTTGAGAGTCGGAAAATCCTGCCCTATTGTATGGCCTGGTCGCTCCGGATTTTGGGTTTCCGGGTGACGTTGATTACCGCGCGGCCCAATCATGGCGGTGATGCACTCCGCAAAGAATGGCGGTATTTGGCCAATGACTTCATTTTTTCCAATGGCAGTGCTAATAAACACCTTCATCTAGCCAAGGGAAATTACGTCTTGTATTTTGGGGATTCGGATTCGGATATCGTTCAGGGCCGAAAGGCGGGAGTGCTGTCTTTTCGCATCCGGAGAAGCCCAAAATCCTCCTACAAAGAAGACTATCATCCGGGTTCGCTTCGCGAATTCGTCATCCCTTTTACAGAATACTAATTCCACATATTTTATAAACGTTTTTTTAGGACCCCTTGCAAGTTCTCGAAGGGTGTTGTTATAATTAGGGTATCCTAAATGACGCCAAATGTGGCCAAATTGTCAACACTTATATGACCTCTAACCAACGCAGACCGCTTATCGCCGGAAACTGGAAGATGAATCTCGACCTCGCAGGTGCAAAGGCCCTGGTTGCAGGAATTCAGGAGGCCGCATCCCGCGCCGATGGCGTAGAAACCGTCATTGCTCCCCCATTCACCTCTCTTGCCGTGGTTGCCCAAGCCGTGAAGGGAACCAAGATTCGGTGTGCCTCGCAGAATGTTCATTGGGCTGAAAACGGTGCGTTTACCGGTGAATGCGCCGCCGCTTCCCTCAAAGAGTTGGGTGTGGAATCAGCGATTATCGGCCATTCGGAGCGCCGCCAACATTTTGGAGAAACCGACAAGAGTGTGCATGATCGTCTGGGTGCGGCTCTTAAGGCTGGTTTGCTGCCGATTGTATGCATCGGGGAGTCCCTCGATGAGAGAGAAGCGCAGGAGACCTGGCGGGTGCTTGAAACCCAAATGAAAGGAGCCCTTGAAGGTTTCGCGCCTACCGATCTTTCCGTTCTGGTAATTGCTTATGAGCCCGTTTGGGCGATCGGGACGGGAAAGGTCGCAACCCCCGCCCAGGCGCAAGAGGCGCATCTGTTCATTAGGAAGAAGGTTGCGTCCCTTTATAGTGAAGAGCTCGCCACCGGATTGCGGATTCTATATGGGGGTTCGGTGAAACCGGACAATGTAGACGAGTTAATGTCCCAGCCGGATGTGGACGGTGCCTTGGTGGGTGGGGCGAGCCTGAAGGCGGACGGGTTTTCCCGAATTATCGGATTTCAGGTGCCTGCCGCAAGTTAACGTATGCTGGGACTGGGATCTGAAGCCGCCGCAAAAATCGTCGCCGATCTGGAGACGAGCATGGCGCGTTCCAAACATCCCATCCCCGTCGGCATTTCCAACCGCCATTTTCACATCACCGAAGAGCACTGGCGAATTCTGTTCGGTGAAAAGGGTCCAACCGAATACCGCCGCATTCTCCAACCCGGATTTTGGGCCGCGAATGAAACCGTTGATGTTGAAGGCCCTAAAGGCCGCATCAAACGTATTCGCCTGGTCGCTCCCTTTAGAAAGAAAACCCAAATAGAAATTTCCCGAACCGATGCCGCTGTCCTCGGCATCAAGCCCCCTGTGCGCGGCTCCGGAAAGTTAGAGGGCGCTGCCCCCCTTCGTATTCACGGTCCCAAGGGCCACATCGATGTCGAAGACGCCGCGATCATCGCCCAGCGGCACGTGCACTTTAATCCCGCTGACGCCCAAAAATTCGGCATCCAAGGCGGCGAGATGCTCCGCGTGCGCGCCGGTATCGGCGGCCCGCGCGAGATGGTGTTCGAGCAATGCCTCGCCCGCGTCTCAGATCAATTTGCTTTGGAGTTCCACGTGGATTTGGATGAATCCAACGCCGCATGGCTAAAAAACGGAGACTTTGTGCACATCGTGTAATGGGGCCGTTCGTTGAGTTGTTGAGTTATTTCGAAGAAATAACTCAACAACTCAACGAACGGCCCCAAGGAGAAATTAAATGGAAGCGCTTGGAATGATTGAAACTCGTGGGTTGACGGCTTGTATTGAAGCGGCGGATGCTGCGGTGAAGGCTGCCAACGTTAAGGTTGTTGGTTATGAGAAAGTCGGAACGGGACTGGTCACGGTGTTGTTTCGCGGTG
>NVTF01000106.1 GCA_002401485.1 Elusimicrobiota bacterium
CAGTCACATCGCATACCGGGACAACACAACTGGGAAACTGCATCTTGCGAGTGCTGCAGCACCGGGCGCATGGGGGAGTACGGTCCTGGATACGGGCAATATGGATTTGCCGGCGATCGCCCTTGACGGGGACGGCCGGCAGCATATCGCGTACATAGACGTGACGCTGGGCGATTTGAAATACGCGTCCTACAACGGTGTTGCGTGGAGCACTCAGACCGTTGATTCCTTGGGAGCGGTTTTCGGGCGACCGGGCATTGTTGTGACCGGTGCCGGGGAAGTTGTCGTTTCGTATCGTGGTGCAAACGGGGAGCTTAAAACGGCATCGTGGGCCTCCGGCGTTTCCGGTGCCATCGGAGGCAACTCATTCGGGCGGGGCCGAGCCCCTCGAAATTTTGACGGAAACGCCATCTCTTCGGTATCGGTGCAGTGGACCTGGTTGGATAATTCAGCGAACGAACTCGGCTATCGCCTTTATGGATCCGAGATTTCGACCGGACCGTACACGCTGATTGCCGGGACCGATACGATTGCAAGTGTTTCCGGAAAAGGGACGTCGGCGAGTTTTGTGGAATCCGGGCTCACCGTGGGTACAACCTATTTCCGTTACATCGCGGCCGTCAACACGGGCGGGGTTTCAGTGTCGAGTATTTCATCCGAGTTCCCGTTCAGCACAACGGATGTGACGCCGCCGACCATTACGGTTAACCAAGGCGGAGATTTGAAATGGCGCCGCGTCAACGATGGAATTTATGATGTTGATTTCTTGGATATCGGCGGCGCAGGTTTGGATCAAGTGGAAGTGAAGGCGTCTACGGTTGCGGGAGGAGCCGGGCCTGATTTAATTGGGTTTACCGACGCCTTGGTCGGAATCGGATCCGATACCTTCACCACCGATTGGGCGCTGCCGGCGGCCGTGTTTGATGCCATGCTGGATGGCGCGACGAACTTCGTGACGATCCGGGCCTTTGACAGTCTGCTCAATACCACCACCACCGTGGACGCGTTTTTTGTCTTAAAGGACACAACAGGACCTACCTTTGTTGACAATCAGGCGGGGGACAACACGATTCGCCCGGCATCCGGGACCTTCTATGATGTCGACGCGCTCGATGCGGCGTCCGGTCTCGTCCGGTTTCAATACAGCGCCAGTCTCAATGCCGCCACCGCCGACGCTTCTCTTCTCGGCTGGACTGACATCGATTCCTTTTCCTCCTCGGCGGCGTTTACGACCGATTGGGAGGTTTCGTTTGCCGGGCTCTCTTCGGGGTCTACGAATTTTATTTCGGTGCGCGCCTGGGACCAGGCCGGTACAACAACAACGGTTCAGGACGTGTTCAGCGTTCTCAAAGATGTTGACGGGCCTACAATCGCGATTCTGGAGCCTGGGTCCAGCCACCATTCTGCATTGGCAATACTCTCCGGGACATCCGCCGATGCCAGCGGCCTGCAGGGTGTGGAAGTGTCGATCCAAACCAACGCTCCCACAGGGTTGTACTGGTCGGGTGCGGCGTTTGATACAGTCGGGCAAGTCTGGCTTGCCGTGACGGGGACGGATACCTGGTCGTTGACGCCGGCTATCCCGTGGACCGATGGCGGGTCCTACCAGGTTGTGGCCCGGTCGTCGGATTCCGTTGGAAATCTCTCGGTCACCTACGCGACTGCGGCGTTTGTTTTTGATGCGTCTTCTCCAACGGCCGGCATCGTTTTCCCGGCTGACGGCTCGACGATTAACTCCTTACCGTGGATTTCGGGCACTGCCGATGACAACGGCGGCTCCGGTGTTGGAATAAACCAGATTCGACTGCGGCGTATTTCAGACGGGCTGTATTGGAATTTCTTCGCGGACGTCTGGGGCGCCACAGCCGTTTCTACGTCGATTGCAGGAGCAGCGTCCTGGACGGTGGCTCCGAGTGAATTGCTGCGCTCGGAACTCGTGACGGGTTCCAGTTATTACGCGGAAGTGAAAGCTGTGGATACGGCCGTTCCTGCTCTGTCCGGCGAATTCTCGGCGGCGAGTTCTACATTTACGTTCTCGGATCCAGGGCCCCCTGCCGCGATTACCAATTTGACTTCAGTGTTTACCGAAGAGCCCGGCGATATCGATTTGACGTGGTCGGCCCCGGGCGATGACGGGAGTGTCGGCATTATCCGTTTGGGAACGTATCGAATTCAATACACGACGCAAGCCACCGGGGTGACGTTTGCGACCGTCGCGGCGCAGGTGCAAATCACGACGGCGAATATCGTGCCGGGATTCCGGGCGGGGCATACCATCCAGAATTTGATTCCGGGTGGAACCTATTACATCCATATGTGGACCGACGATGGAGAAGGGAATTGGTCGCCGCTCTCTAATAGGGCTACCGTTGTCGCGACCCCGGTTCCGTTCTCTCAGGTCAAAGGCCATGTGATGAAAGTCTCAAGCGAAGGCATCGCCGCTGTTTTGTTGGAGGCGTACGATGAAAACGGGTTCTTCATCACTTCCGCTTTTACCGAGGCTGACGGCAGCGGTACGTATACATTGGATGGAATTCCAGCGGGGGGCAACTATCAAATCATCGCGTCCTGGACAGCGGACGATCTCACGAGTTCTGTTTGGGTGGACGGCGTCTTGACCGGCACCGTTGGGGTGGATTTTTTCCTGCAACTCAACTATACCTTATCGACGTTGACCGGGACGTTGGGAGCGGTTGCCGCGAGCGGAAACGCCACGCAAGGCTTTATGCTCGCGGCGCAGCAAAACCAATTCAAAGAAAGCACGATCGAACTCTTTCAAAATAACCGCAAAGTTGTCACCACAGGCGTGAATCCTGTGGGACGTTGGAGTATCGGAGATCTTCTCCCAGGCAAGTATCAGGTTCGGGCGTTTAACGGGTTTGAATACACGCAGATGCAGGACGTACAATTGTTGGAAGGGGAAATCCAGGATATCACCTTCGTATTCGATCCCCTTCCGGAAGATGAGGTATTCGCGTTTCCCAATCCGAGTCGGGATCGCACCACAATCCGGTTTACAACAACCCTTCCGGGTCTTGAGGCGCAGATTCGGATCTTTGATATCGCGGGCAATTTGGTCCGCGAGATCACGGGTTCGGAGATGACCTCTCCTTCCGCCGCGTTATACCACGCGGTCTGGGATTTGAAGAACAGGAACGGAGAATCAGCGGCGTCGGGCGTGTATCTATTTGTTGTGAAAGTGAAAGGCTCCAACGGACAAGCGGGCAAAGTGATTAAAAAACTGGCGGTAGTCAAATGACGAATAAAAGCGATATCTTTAAGCGCCTGTGTGCAGGCATGTTGGCGATGACTCTCGCCTCGCCTTCTTGGGCGGGGTTGCTCACAACAACGGGGATCGAAGTCCTTGACATAACGGGGGCTGCCCGAGCCTCTTTTTCAAACAACGAAAAAATCCGCATGCAGGCGAAGGTCAACAATGCCTCGCTGTCGTCTAATTTCATTCGCTTCACGTTTAAAATTACGAACCCCGCGGGCAAACAGGTCTTCAGCCATACCGGGAATGCGGTCCCCGGACGGGTTGGCAATGCAGCGACGCGTGTTTCGGGATTGCCGATCGACCGGATTTTTACGGGCCCCGGCATTTATACCTTGACGTCGACGGCGGAATTGGACGGGCAGACCGTGTCGCAAAGCGCGACGTTTACCGTTTCAAGTCCGAATATCCTTCTTTTGTATCCACCCAACGGAGCGCAGGAAGTCGGTGATAAACCGTTGATATTCCGATGGAATTCGAGCGGCGCGACCAAGTATCGAATTACGGTGGGGGAAACCCCGTCTTTCTTTAATTCGGTATTTCAGGAAAATACAACGGGGGGACAGGATTTTTTCTCCTATCCGGAAAACCCTTCCGATTCGCGCGCCCGTTTGGCGTCGGGGACGAATTATTACTGGAAGGTTGAAGGTCTCGATGCCGCCGGAAATGTGATCGCTACCAGTGATGTGCCCTACAGCTTTTCGGTGGCCGCCGCTTCGTTGACGCGCGATCTTGCAGTGACCAGTCTGTCGGTGCTCTCCAAGACCGGTCTCTCCATCAATTTCCGCGCTTCTGTCGTTAATCAAGGCGGAACCACGGAAACAAATTTGGCGCTTAAATTTAGTATGGGTGGACTGCCGGCACCGGGATCCCCGGTCACGATGGGGTCGATGCTGCCCGGTCTGAGTAAGGATTACGATTTCACAGTCATTTTTCCCGACGACCAGTCGCAAAGCCTCGCGATCGCGTGCATCGAATTCTTTGACGACAATGTCGCCAATAATTGCAAATCGATGCAGATCGAAAAGCCGCCAGTGGAGGGAGGAAGCGACAGTGGGCAGATTTTTTCGGATGCGCGCGTCCTCACCAAGGAGGAATTGTGGGATCAAATTTCCAAACTGCTGCAGTCGATGGGAATGGATTTTGGCGAATACGATCTAATCGAAATGGATCAATCCCTCACGATGGAGGATCTGCAGGCGCTGCTCGACGAGCTGCAGCGAGGCCTGGCGGACGTTGAGGTAACAGGTCCTCCGCCCGATGCCGAGGAACCCCCAGCCTACATTCCGCCTCCGGTTTCCGGCGGCGGACCTATTGACTCCGTATCACCCGAGCTCGAAATCGATGATAAGAGCGACGGGCAAACGATCGAGGAAGCCCTCGCCGCCGAAAAAGAGAGAGCCTTGGAAGCGGCCATTATCGGGAAGGATTGGCGCGGCATTGTGCCCGCGATGTCGGGACGGGTTCTGAAGCTCGTTTTGCGTGTTGTGTCGGACTTCGAGAAATTTTGGGACCGAATCTCCAACGAGGATCCTCCCGCAATTGATTTTAGGAAGTTCATGCTCGTGGGGGTCGTCGCCGGATCACGGGAACGGGCCAACGGGCTTGATATTGAAGAAGTCCGGGAAACGCCGCAAGGTCTTCAAGTCTCCTACGGCATGATGGTTGATGCGTCGGCAAAAGTCGGTCAGGAGCGGGCCGCAGTTCCCTACCACATCATGGTGATCCCGCGTTCGGGCCTCGCGGTTGACTTTAAGAGGGTCAAGCGGGGTCGCGGTCCCGGCACTGGACGCCGGGGATCGAAACGGGCCGGCCCTGGAAAAGCGCCCAAAAGGAAACAGGCGCCGCGCTCGGATAAGCAGATTTGGACGGCGATTAAGGATCTCCTGCCGACTCTGGGGATGGATTTTTCCGATTATCAGGTGTTGGAAATGGGTCCGGAGCTGGGTAGGGATGATTTGCAGGCCCTGGTTGAGGCTATTAAGTCCGGAGAGGCCCAGACCGAGGTTACGATGCCCTAATTAGGGTGTATCGAATGTCACAGAAAAGGATATTGATTAATTGGAGAAGTCCAAGCACTATTAAGGTAGCGAAAGGTGACCCCCGCTCGTCGGAGAGGGGCGCTTGGGGGGCTACCGGTGGAGGAGAAATGAATAGGATAGTCAAAAATAGCGGTGTTTTGTTGGTTGCAGCTTTTGTCTTTGGAAGCGTTTCAATCGTAGAGGCCAAGGACATTGTCGCGGGCGTCGTCATCGATGTTAAGGGAAAACCGGTAGTTGCACGCCAAGGTTCTACGAAATGGAGGCGGCTTAGAAATAACCGCTACGTGTATGAGAAGGACACGATTAAGACTGCTAAAGGGGAACGGGTCGCTATCGCGTTTATTGGCGGTGCGGAAGTGCGCGTGAACGAAAAATCCGAGTTCGTCGTCAACTCCGGAGGGGGACGCAAACGAACGAGTTTGTTCACCAAGGCAGGGCAGGCGTGGACACGTATGCTGCATGGCCGGGCCGGACTCGATATTCGCACTCCCGTTGCGGTGGCTGCGGTGCGCGGCACCGAAGCCGATGTCGATATCCGCGATCGTATGACGGTGAAGGTGTATGAGGGTCACGTCAACGTCAACAATCAGCATGGGAGTCAATCGTTGACGGCGGGCATGATGACCAACGTTACCGGAGGATCGGCCCCGGCGGCTCCGCGGCGCATGTCTGCTTCGGACTATACATCCTGGCAGACCGGTCTCGATCCTAAGAATTTGGAGAAGCGTCTCAAAAAACTTCATAAGAAGGCCGGTCAGAAGCGGGAAATCAAATTGAAGTTTAAGGGTAAAGACGGAAAACCGAAGGAGCTGAACATCAAGTTAGAAAAGAAGCAGTAATCTGACGCCACCGCTGGTTTGACCTGTACGACATCATGAATCGCATCCTCTTCCTCTTGGTCTGCACGGGCTCGGTCCTTTCGACCGGCGTCGCGCGCGCTGCGGATTCGGCAAGTCTCCAATTCACCGTGCCGGCGCCCAACCCCGTGCAGGCCGGAGAAACCCTGAATATCCAAGCCTTAGCCGTTAATACCGGTGTTGATACGTGGGCGGCCGGTTCCTATTATTGGGTCGCGGAAATCTACGACCTTGAAGAGAATCTCGTCGCCCGGACCGACCAGACCTCCCCGCCGGCGGCCATCGCTTCCGGAGATGTTGTGTCAATCTCTCTGCCGTTTCGGGTTCCGGATACGATGGTCGGACGTCGTTTGTATCGCGTTTTCCTCGTCAAAGACGCCCAGCAGCTGATCGCCTCGGAGTTTAAGCCGTTCCAGGTGCTCGAAAAGTCGATCCCCGAAGCTCCTAAATCAGTGGATTACCGCGTCGAGGGAAATGTCACGGTTTCGTATAAAAACTCAAGCGCCAATAAATGGGCGCAGCACGCCGGTGCGACGACCATCAATGCCGTCGGGAAGGTGAAGGAGTCTTCGTATCTTTTTAATGCGTATTTCCTGCATGAGCCCGGGAAATTTGTCGATCCGTTCATCGTTTTGTTGACCTACTACGCGCCGTGGGGAACGATCTATGCGGGGGATATTTCTCCTACGATTTCAGAGCTTTCACTCAATGGTCAAGGCATGCGCGGGGCGATGCTGGAGCAGCGCCGCGGGATGTGGGAGTGGTCGCTTCTGGGCGGGCAGACAATTGAATCCCAGTCAGGAACAGCAACGACAAACGGCCGTTTCGCGCGTTCGTTGTATGCGCTGAAAGGGGCTATGAATCCTCATGACGCTGTGAAAATTACCGTGAGCTATTTCTTGAGCTCTGACGAAACGGGATCCTTAGGAACCGATCCCAATGGCGCGAATTTCCGGGGGCCCACGCTTCTATCGCAAAAAAATTCGGGAGTGGGAATCGCGTTCAATTGGGAACCGATCGATCGGATGAAAATTTTGCTGGATTATCAAAGCAACTCCTTTTTCGCGGATTCCGCGAAGTCGGAGGTGAAGGATACCTCGTGGAAAGGTGCCTTTAAGATCGACCGGTCGTTCTATCGAGCAAGCCTCTCTGTTCAAAGGGCCGGATCCGATTTTGTTTCATTTGGAGCGCCCGGCACCGTTGGAGACCGGCAAACATTTAACGGTTCCTTGAGTCTCTATCCTACGGGATGGTATTCTAATTCGATCAATATTACTCAGTATACGGACAACCTGAAGAATGATCCGTTGAAAACAACGACGACGAACCGTTTCGTTTCCATCGGCAACAGCTTCAATTTGCCGTCAAAAACGACGCTCGGACTGAATGCGTCTCTGAACACAGCGAAAGGAAACCCGTCGATCACGCTCGACAATCAGACGCAGACCATCGGGGTTTCGGTGGCGCAATCCCTTGGGCGCAACAGCGTCTCGCTTTCCCTCCAAAACAGCGCGTTTACTGATAGGAATAATCTCGCGAGTGATCTGGATACCAATACCATCGCGTTTTCTTCGAACTTCTATCTGCCTCGCAATTTCAGCTCTTCGCTCGGGATCACTCAGTCGGTTACGACCGATAAAACCAACGGCTCGAAGCGCTCATCGTTAACGATTTCTCCGAGTCTAGCGAGGCGTCTGTCTCCGCGGTGGACCGGGCAATGGTGGGCGACCATGACAAATTCCAAAAACACGTCCCCGACGTTCCCTTCCGATACAAAAAATACGTCGTTGAACTCCGAATATACGTGGGCCCAGAGCAAGGTTTCCAACCTTACGATCGGATTGGGCTACAACATGAACAAAGACGGATTCTCAAGCGCCAATACCTTCAACGAGATCACCGTCACGTCCCGCTATTCCTATTCCTTCTAGGGGGACAGGTACTATGCATTTAGCTTTTGCAAACGGCAAAAGCTAAATGCATAGTACCTGTCCCCTATTCGAGGGAGCTGCGGGGGCGGAAGACTGTGACGCCGGGTTCGGGTCTTTCTACGGTGGAAATGGCTTCTTCCTCTTCTTCTTTTTTGAGCACCTCGAGCGCTTCGAGGGCTCCGGTAGAAAGTTCGACTTCCGCGGGAGGAATCACTTCTTTGGGCATATTGCGGGCGTGTTCCGCGGCGGCGGCCATATAAGAGTGGAGTTCTTTGTCGGTCGGAGAAATTTTAATCGCGCGCGTCCAGGCGGCGTGGGCCTCATCGTAGCGTTTCAAGGCGTAATAGGCCGATCCCATGCGTTTGTGGGAGATTACATCGCCGATTTCGAGTTGGAGTACCTGATGAAAATTGCGGATCGCCAAATTGTATTTCCCGTCGTAGATGTGATTGAGGCCGACGAAGCGCTTGTAGTCGAGAATCTTCATCCCGGAGGTGACTTCATCTTCATCCAGGGAAGGGCGCTCCGCTAATATCAGTTTAATGAGCTTGTTAAAGCGATCGTCCTTCGTGTCGATTTCACGGGCATACCGCAGGCCGTTATAGGCAAGCTGCAGATCATCCTCCAGAGCGATGTACCCGGTGAGGCCTTTTGCGGCGGCCCGCCACGCACGTCCGCCGGGCGCCTGGATGATGATTTCTGAGACGCGGTCGATTCTTCGTTCCAGGGTTAGGTACACGGGATGCTGCGGATCGCGATCCAGTAGAATCTGGTGGGCGATAAAGGAGTCCTGAAAGCGCCCCGCCGCGGCCAAATCGAAGACCGCCTTTTGGCGCTCCTTGTCGCGTTTGTCGATTTGATCGCGGGAGAGGCGGATCATTTTTTGAGCCGAGGCTTGTTCGGGATCTTTCCGCAGGATTTCAGTCCATTCCAGAATCGCTTGGCTGTAGCGGCCATTGGTAAAATGATCGAGCGCGGCCTCGTAGCGCTTCGCGATTTCTTTGGCGTAGCGGGCTGTGGGTTTCTCCGACGCTGCAGGTGTCTGCGACTGGGCGGGGAGGCTCAGTAAGGTGAGCAGGAGGAAGGCCTTCATGAGCTGGTCTTTACCTCACGCACGATGCGGATTTCGATGCGCCGGTTCTGGGCGCGGCCTTTTTCGGTGTTGTTGGAGGCGATGGGACGATGCTCGCCATAACCCCGGACCTGAAATTTTTGAGGAGCCATGCCCTGCCCCGTAAAGAATTCGATCACGGAAAACGCGCGGGCGGCTGAGAGTTCCCAATTCGTTTTATACGAGCCCGAAAGGATACGCTGGGAATCGGTGTGGCCTCCGACCAGGACGGTATTGGGAACGGTTGAAAAAAGTTCCCCGAGGGGGGCGAGCACGCGCCGCGATCCTTTCGTAAGACGGTAGCCGCCTTCTGAAAAAAGTACCGGGCTTGGAAGGGTGAGATGGATAAAGCGGGAGGTGACCCGCACCCCGAAATCGGTGAGGGCGAGACCGCGAAGCGTTTCCTCGAGCTTAACCGCTAACTCGCTTTCGCGCAGCCGCAGACTTTCTTCCGCCGTCATTTCTCCCTTGAAGGCCTCTTTGGCGCGCTGAAGAGTGCGTTCGGTGGTGGCGGTGTTGGCGACCGTCAATGCGTACAACGCAAGGAAAAGGATCATCATGTTCGTCATGAGATCGGCGTACGGAATCATCCAGAGTTCCGCCGATACCTCTTGGGGTCTTTTTGCCAGGGCGGACCGGCGCTCCATCAAGAGTCCTCCTTCGCGCGCAGGAGGACGATCTCAACGCGACGGTTTTTCGCGCGGTGTTCGGGCGTGTTGTTGTCTGTGACCGGATGGAATTCCCCGTAACCGGCGGCGACGAGACGGGCCGGTGCCACACCGCCCGCCGCGAGCGATTGGATAATCGCGTGGGATCGAGAGATGGAAAGTTCCCAATTGCTTTTAAACGGCCCCGAACGAATGGGAATTGAGTCCGTGTGTCCTTCAATGATGATCGTATTGTCCAATTGCGCCAATAAGGCGGCGAGCGGCGTCATGGCCGCGATGGAATCCGGAGACATCTCGGCTTCCCCCGACTTAAAAAGAATCTCACTTTTAAGGCGGAGCCGGATCGATTCTTCGGTTTCGATGAGTTCTACAGCACCCCCCAGTTTATTTTCTTCAATCAGGCGCATGAGGATTTCGGCCGGGTCGGGGGGGAGTTCTTCGCGAACGGCGGGTTTCCCCTCGATATCAAGAACCTCTCCGGTCGCAAAGGTGCGGGCGAATTCCTCTTGTTTTTTCTCGTCTTGCAGGTTATAGGCGAACATGATGAGAAAAAACAGCATGAGATTGGTCATCATGTCGCAGAGCACAATGAGCCAGAGGGGGTTGTCCTCCGCCGCGCTCAATTTAATTCGATGAATCATGGTCTACGTCGGGACGCGGTATGATTTGGCGCCGCCCTGCCGGTTCTGGAAGGTTAAGTAGGCCTCGAGTTTCTTGGACAGAAGCCACGGGGCCTCGCCTTGGTGCAGTGATATGATTCCCTGTGCGATCAACTCGCGGTTCATGACTTCCTCATCGGAGTAGAAGGTGAGTTTTGCGGCAATCGGCAGGAAGAAAAAGTTCGCGGCGAAGATGCCGTAAAACGACGCGGTCATCGCGACGGCCATGGAGGACGCGAGTCGCGACGGGGTGTCGATATTGCGCAGCACCTGGACAACCCCGATCAGGGTTCCAAGCAGTCCGAAAATCGGAGAATAAACGCCTGCGGAGCGAAAAATACTGCTGACCTGTGAGTGTCGATGCTGGGTCGCGATAATATCACGCATGCAGCGCTCTTCGATAGTTTCCTTATCCAGGCCGTCGAGCAGCATTTGTACGCAGTCCGACATGAAGGGATGGGGGAGTCCGGGGATCAGCGCGGCGAGAGATTCGACCCCTTCTCGACGGGATTTTTCCGCTAATTTTACAAAGGCTTGAACGAGAGACAACGAGCTCGGGCGTTTCGGCGGGTAAATCATCATCTTGAGGGCGTTGGGAACGTGCTGGAGCGCGGAGTAAGGATATGAGATCATCACCGACCCGAGCGTGCCCCCGAAGATGAGGATGATCGCTTCGACATTCAGCAGAAATTTAGCGATGTCTCCGTGGATGACAACAAATACAACAACGCCTAGACCTACAGTCACGCCGGTGACCGTCATGTAATCCATAAGTTATTTTTTCTCCTCCCCCGGAGGGGAAGTCTCTTCGAGCAGGGCGGCGGGAGCGCTTGCGACGGGCAAGGCTTCCTGATTCTCTTCATCCTTCTTGATTTCAATGGTTCCGTCGCGCACGAGCGTCGAGAGGGCCGTGAGAACCTTTTTCTGTTCTTCGGCAAGGCGATCGCTTGCAATATCGCCGGAGAGTTCTATTTCCTGAGTGAGCCATTGGCCCAGGCCGCTGGTTAGTTTTGGGAGAATCTTGTTTCGAATATCGTCCGATGATCGCAGCACTGCTGCCAGGCTTCGAATGGGAACGCGGCGGGAAAGAGTTTTCAGGCCGGCGGCGTCCAAATACGCGATGTCATCTATGGTAACGATGCGTTTGCCGAGTCTCGCTCCGAGTTGGTCGTCCTTATTGCGGATTGCCTCGAGCAACTCTTGTTGGAGCACCGAGGGGACTTCGTCGATCAATTCGGCTAGTTTGTCCTCCCCGCCCATCAAATAATCGAGGCGATCGCGCAGCGAATCTTCGATCGAATCTACATTCTCCGGATCGAGCTGGACGATGGCGCTCAAATTCTCAACGATCTCTCGACGGACAGCCGGATCCAGAGTCGTGAGAATCTCTCCGGCCATCGGGGCCGGCAAAAAATGAACGACAACGGCGACGGTTTGGGGCTGAGCGCGTTTGAGGAGGTACTTGAGCATCGGCAGGTGCCGGTCCCGAACAAAGGAAAAGGGCAATTCCTCTTCGTCAT
>NVTF01000107.1 GCA_002401485.1 Elusimicrobiota bacterium
GGCTTTCCGCACCGGCGTTAGGCGCTTCCCTGCCAACTCTTTCCCCTGCGATTTCCTTTGAATCCGCCAGCCCGAGCATTCTCCACGCGGTTCCCTGGAAGCAGAATGTACGGGCCGGGGCCGCTGTCGCCGAGGCCCCCAAAGCAATACTTCCCCGGGCCGCAAAAAAGAAAGAACCTTCGGTACGCGCGGTGCTTACATCCATCGCGGCGTATTCTGAGAAGCTCTCAGTCAACGCGGCCGATGCCCCCTCCTCCTCTCTGAAGCAGGACTCTGATTTCACCCTCCCTTCGATTCGCCGCAGCGAATCGGCACCGGTTGTCGGCCTTGAACTCAAGGGGCGTGCAGTACGCTCCTTATTGAGTCCGGCGCAAACCCTTAATGCAGCCGACCCTTCCGTTTCCCCTGCGGTTGCTGCCGCGAAGTCCCCGAAAATACGCGGTCAGGTGTTCTGGGGCCTGTGGAATCTCTCGGCTGCGATCCCGTATCTGTGGCTGGGTCTCGATATGTTCAGCGGCATGACGTGGACCTCTTATCCGCTCGTCGCCTACGCCGCGTTTAACATTTTATCAGGTACCGCGTTTCTACTTCTTGCCTCACGAATGACGCTCGCACGCCGCAAGGCCGCCCGTAATGGGACCACCATGGAGGCGCATCTTTCCGCCAACGATTTGCATCAACTCGATCTTCATCGCCGCCAACAGGAAAAGGGGCGCAAGGTCCTGCCCTTCATTTCTCAAATGGTCGATCAGATGGCGTATTTATCCGTCGATCTCTTCCGCGCCGCGCGGGCCGTGTTGAATGCAGTCGGTCTTGGGAAGCGATTGAAAGGAGCCGGAGAATTTTTCTTCGGTGAGAAAAAACTTCGGCCCCTGCTGCGCCCCTATCTGACGCCTGCGTTGGGATTATTGAGTCTTTCATTGGTGAGTGTTGGCATTGCAACAGTCGAGGCGCAGTTGACGGGTGATCTGTTTAACGTCGCCACCGGGGAAGCGGCATCAGGCATCGCGGGATCTATCGCCGCGTTTTTCGGCACGCCTGTTCTCCCCGCCCTGATTGGGACGGTGATGGCCGCGACGCTGCTGTACGCCGTTGTCCGCGGCGTGAATACTTATTACGGCGCGATCCTCGACGAGCGAGTGGCCCATAGGTATCGAGGTGAAATTTACAAGAGGATTTGGGATCAAGAAACAACCTACCTGACAAAAACGGGCGCCGCTGTGCTCGCTGATCGTTCTCTGGTCGATCCCGAACATCTGCAGGCTAAGAATCTTGACGTCCCGTTGGCTGCGCCGTATTACGCTGTGTATATGATTGTCGGAGCGGTCGCGTTGACGTGGACAAACCTTCCTCTCGCGGCTGTTGTGCTTGCCGCAGCTATTCCCCTTTCCCTCTTCATGCGTTGGGCCGCGAAGGCCTACAGCAGACTAGGAGATGAAGTTCGCGGCACTGAACTCGAGATGAAGAGCCTTGGAACCGAGTCGTTTGATGGAATAAAAAAGATTCGAACGCATGGCACTGTGAAGTACGAGCGAAATCGAATGCAGGACGTCGGGGACCGGCAGGTCGCGATTGAAAACAATATGGTGATGGTCAATTCCAAAACCGAAATTGTGAGCGCGATTTCGACGTTCTTCTCGGAGCACTTCATTTATATTATGGGGGCCGTCTTGATGGCGGGAGTGGGCGCCGCTGGCATGCCCGCTGTATTTGCGAGCGCGCCCACGTATGGCGAAATTATTCGCATGGCCTTGCTTGCCGGTCTCTTTATTTACGGCGTAAGCGGTCTTGCCGAAATTGTTCAAACCCATGCGACCGCAAAGGGCAAATCCCGAGGGGTCGAAGAGTTAATGCATCGTGTTGCCCCCAAAGCGGAAGTCGGTCCCACTGATCCGGCGGCGTTGCCGGCAGGCGCTCTCTCCATCGAATTTGAGGATGTTGTCGTCGAATTTTCCGATGGGACGCGCGGACTCGATGGGGCGACCTTCTCCGCCGAAGCGGGGGCGGTGATTGCATTGATGGGTGACTCCGGAGGCGGGAAAACCACCGCGATGGATTTAATTCCCCTCACCCGGCGCGCGAATGAAGGCAAGGTTCTTATTGGGGGCATTCCGATCAACGAACTCGACCCCGCCGCCTTGCGCCAACGAATTTCCTACATGGATCAGGCGGATGTATTTCCGGGACGGACCGCGCGCGAACTTCTGACCGAATGGGCCGGAAAGCCGGTTGATGACAAGGAGCTGACCGGCGCGCTGCAGGCCGCGCGCGCCGAGTTCGTGCTGGCGCGTGAGGAGGGTCTCGATTCGATTTTGACGCCCGATACTATGTCAGGGGGCGAGCGCCGGCGTTTCTCGTTGGCCGGGGCCTTGCTGCGTGAAAGCGGCATCCTTATTCTCGACGAGCCGACGCGGGGACTGGATCCGGAAATCGCGGAGGAGGTTCGGGCATCCATCATTTCCAATATTCGCAGCAGCGGCCGCACGGCGATCTTGATTACCCATGATCTTGGGCTCGCGGAGAAGTCGGACCAAATCGTTGTTTTATCCGCAGGCAAGGTTTTGGAACAGGGTTCTCCGGCTCATCTTACGGCGCAGAAGGACGGATGGTTCGGGTCCTTCATTGAAAAGGCCCGTAAGCAGGCGGAGACCGAGGCGGAGGAGGTCGCTGAGCAGAAGGAACGCGAAAAGAAGGCGCCCGCAGAGGTTGAAGAAACCGACGAGGCGGAGGCCAAACCGGAGTCGGCGACGCGCACCACCCTAAAGTCGATTCAGACCTTCTTGTTGGGTCATAAAATAGTTCGCCCGTTGCTGAAAAAATACTATCGCCAGTTGATCACAGGCATTGTTCTTATTGCGTTAACCGCCTTCATTGAAGGCGGGACCAGTTATGCGCTGGGTTGGATGCTGGACACGGCCTACGGCTCGTCGGGAGCGGGGGGGTCCGTTGTAACGCCCATGTTGTGGTGGGCCGGCGGTCTTTCCGTGCTGTTTATTGTGCGGTCCTTTCTCAAGTGGAAGGAGTGGCCCCTGACCGGATTTGCGGAGAACGGTTTCGTCTCTGATTTGCGCGCGTTTGTATTTGGACGACTGATGACCAAGCGCATGCCGTTTTACTCGCGCGTTCGCTCCGGCAAACTTGCGCAGTGGCTTGAAGAAGGCGTTGAGAACATGTCCCTCATTAATATTACGTATCGAATTCCTTTGGCGAAGGCGTTGCTCACGGTGGTGATCGCCAGCACCTTGATGGCGTTTGTGAACTGGCAGATGACCCTGCTCATGCTGCCTGTCTTGGCGGCGGCGAGTCTGTTTAGTGCATGGCTCGGAGGCAAGGCCTTCGCTCTCGGTGAAAAAATCACCGAGCGCCGCACCGAAATCGTGAGCAGCACCAAGGAAGTGATGTCCGGGATCCGCCACTACAAACGACTCGGTCGTGTCGATGAGGAACGCGCGGTGTTCGACGTGCATTCCAACCAACTGCGTGAGCTTGGCGAGAAGGCGGCGGTGATCCATACCGCCTCCGATGTCGGCGCGAGTTCGTTGTCCGAGATGGCAACAAAATACGGTCTGTTGATCATGGGTGCCTTGAGTGTCGCGGGGGTTTTGTCTTGGGTGGGCCTGACGCCCGGGTCCATCATCACGATGATGATGTTGGCATCGTTGTTTCAGGTGGAGTTCCAAGGGCTTTGGGAAACGTGGATCGAATACACGCAGGCGCGCGGTTCGAGTGATCGTGTTGTTGGATGGATTCAGGATGAGGCGGATGTCGACACCAGCGGTTTCCCCGCGTTGGCGCCGATCACGGGCCGGATGCAGATGAAAAATATTTCGTACCGCTATGGCGACAGTTTACCGATGGCGATACGCGATGTTTCGTTTGAGGTTCAAGCCGGAGAGACTGTTTTAATCGCGGGGCCCTCCGGATCCGGGAAGTCCACCGCGCTGGGGGCGATGCTGGGTCTGCTGCGCCCGCACGGGGAAGGCGAGATGTCGCTTGAAACCTCGGACGGTTTCAAGAAACTCAGTGAACACAACTACGATACGTTCCTGGAACAGATTGCCGTCGTGGATCAAGAACCGACCCTGTTTACCGGGTCCTACCGGTTCAATTTAACTTACGGGTTGAAACGCCAACCCACGGACGGAGAGATTGCCGAGGCCATGTCCTTGGTGGGTGTCGATTTTGTTCTTCCGCAAAACCTGGATGATCCGATTCACGGTCTTTCCGGGGGCCAACGGCAGCGCTTAAACCTTGCGCGAGCTGTGCTGCGCCATCCGAAGATTTTGTTCCTGGACGAACCGACGGCCTTCCTGGATCCTAAACGCAACGAGGATTTTTGGAAAACCGTCTCTCGTTTGAAGAATGGCGACACCTCGTTTGGCAAACCGACCATCGTCATCGTTTCCCATAATATTCGCGATGTGGCTGAAATCGCGGATCATGTCCTCACGCTCGACGAGGGTGTGATCGCCGATGACGGAACGCCTGAAGAGCTGCTTTCCAAGGACACCTTGTTTAAGCTCTTGTGGTCCAAAGACGGCCCCTCCTAAAATAACTAGGCCAAAAGGCCTAATTTGGTGTAGGACCCTTACGTATTTTTGCTTTCCCTTGTTGACCGGGGTGTCCCCAATTTTTCCTATTATAATCATAGTGATATGAAGTCTCGTGAAACATTCAACAAGGTCCTGGCTTCGCTCGTGGCGGTTGCTTTGTCCGCTGCGCCCGCTGCCGCCGTTCCGATTGCTAAGGTCTCTGTAACGGGGTCAATCGGTGTTTCTCCCGTCGGGACTATCGGAACCGGATTGAATGTGCCTGGAATGAATTTCTCCCCGATGGGTGCGAATATCAATGCACCGACAATCGGTGGCGGCGTCTTGCCGGGCCTTCAAACACAAGCCTTTGGCACGACTGACATGCATTCCCGCATGGCCCAGGTTGCTCCACAATACATGCCGACAAGTTTTCGAACGTCCCCTACGCAAATGCCAACCTTGCCGCCTGCCAAGGCTGCGATCGTCGATTCCGCATTGGTGGGCCGCCTGAATCCTAAAACCGAACGGGGTTCGGTCGCGACAGTGAACGATTTGCAGCAAACGGATATAGGCCCAGACGGACTTCCCGAAGACATGGGTGGTTCTTTGCTGACGGTACGCGGCAAGCGAAATAGCTTGGGCCTGCATTTCACCGCGTTGCGCAAGGCGTTCGGCATGCCGGTTGAAGATGCAGCGTTTTCTCCCCAGGTCCTTGTCGGCACTGCGTTGGAAGGACGTGATGCCGGATCGGTATCCATCACCGGATCTTCTTCAAGAGATGTCTCGCGCTCTAACCGCGTAATCACCGCACGCAGTTATTTGGCGCGTGCAGTCGCTCGCATGGCGGGGTTGGTCCAAAAAGACTCGGGTGCTTCTTCCAAGGCGGTCGCACCGTCGCTTTTGGGTGTAAATTTTTCGATGGATCGTTTGGCCGTGACAATTTTCGGCGGGTCGCCCTCCGCACTAAACGCCGCCGACAAATTTGAATCAGCGCCGACCGTCGCTCGTGATCGCGTCATACGCGTCACCGTCCCCAGCCCCGGATTTTCCACTCGTGCGTCTGTTAAGCCATCCTTGGATGCTGCATCCCCCACGTCCGTTTTTTCCGCCGCCGTTTTGAGTTCTCCGCTTTTCATGCGCTCTGCATTGTTGGCGCGCAGAGCCGTTGTTAATTCTATGGCCGGAGATGCTCCCTTGCGCGTGTGGCTGAAGAGCGCGGTCGCGCGTGTGAACGCCGCAGCGGCATCAGGCCTTCAGAGTATTGCTTTCTCATTCGGTGAAGGCGCTTCGCGCCGCACGATTGTGGTTCCGCTGCCGTCCATGACTGCCCGCGCAGCATCGGGTTGGTCCGCTTGGTTCTCTTCCTTGGTGCTGCCCTTGACCGCCATGTACGTGTACTTTGCGGATCAGGTACAACCGCGCATGGCTCTGGCCCCCGTTTCCGCTGCCCGTCCCCGGGCTTGATCGATTATCAAAAAACCCTAATACTATCAGGGTTATGAACGAGTCCTTGCCGCCTGCTAAACTAACAGATCGATTTCTCGCGTATCTATTCGATCTTATTCCCTTCATCGTCGGGTATTATGGGACGCTTTATTTGTTCATCGTGAAGCTTCAAAAGTGGCCCTACTCGCAGGCTGCGATGCAAAAAGCGTTTATCGCCTGGCTTTTGCTTTACATCGTCTATCAAACGCTCGGCAACCTTGCCGGCGCAACGATCGGAAAAAGCATGTTCGGCATACGCGTCTGCCGGACCGACGGCCAACCCCTTACGCCTGCGCAGGCGCTCTTGCGGGGAGTGGGATACCTCATTAGTTCCCCTCTCATGAATCTGGGGTTTCTCTGGAGTTTTTTCCAGGCCCAGTCCCGCACATGGCATGATTTGCTCGCTGGCAGCATCGTTGTTGAGGACCGCCAGAAATCCCAAGGTGCGGCCTTATTCAGCGCCGTGGTATCGCTTCTCGTCTTCGTAGCGATTATGGCAGGCAATGCTTGGTTTTATTTACTCCAGCCTTCCCCGATGGATCATGAGGCCATCCGCAAGGCTCACGGCGGTCTTCAAGTTCTTGGGGCCATCCAGGAAGCCCACAAGCGCAAGACAGGCAATTATACGCAACGACTCGGCGACTTAGCAGCAACCAGCGGCGATCTCGTACGCTTCCGCCAATCCATGGCAAAAATATTCGAACCCAACGGCTTCATCCTCGAAGCTGGCGCCAGCTCCTACCTAATCCAAGCCCGCGCCAAAGACCGCCGCCACACCATAGTTGTCATCGAAGGCCCGTAGGAACTGTTATATAGGGGTCTGTCCCCAAGTTATTTGACTTATTGGGCCAATTTCTTCTGAAATTTCCTACATCTGACCCTTCAATAAGTCAAATAACTTGGGGACAGACCCCCCTCCCCTACTGCCTAAAATTCAGCGAGAATCCAGGGGCCGAAGGGTTCTAGGGAGCGGATTTCTGATGGGGGGTTTAGATCTAAAAATTGGGGGAGTTCGCGGCGGCGGAGGGTTACGAAGGTCCGAACTCCCTTTGTTGGTAGTTGGCGAATTGTGTTGTCGTCGCCGAAACGGTGTGCGTAGCGTGGAAAGCGTTGTGCGTAGTGCATTTCGCCGACCCAATTGATGACGTCAACGGGGCGGTTGGTGTAGAACGGGATTCCATGAAGATAACGATCGTAGGCCATGAGCCGTGTTTCGGTATCTGCGGGGACTTCCATTATCCGTTCGTTGAGTCGCATCGCGAGACGTTTGACGGATAGTTCGTCGGTAAGACAGCGTGTTCCGGAAATCAAGCAGGCGCAGACAAGAAATCCCGCGAGTGCTGTCGGCACCAGCAAATTTGATTCGTCTTCAAGACGGGAGGCGCGTGCGAACCAGATAAGTCCGAACGCGAGTGAGGCCAACAGCAGGATTGCTGAGACTATGAGCGGTGTGCTGATGGGAATGGGAATCGCGACGATTCGCACGATAAACGGTGTGAGGACGGCAGCGGTTGCGAAGAGCGAACCGAGGGCTAATGCCGCTGCGCGCATTCTTCGGTCCAGAGTGCGTTCACGCCGTAAACGGCCGGCGAACGCGGCCGCGAGCACCGCTTGGTGCGGGAACAGCGGCAGTAGATAGGTGATAAGTTTGGAACTGGATACGGAGAAAAATCCGAAAATCACGACGACCCAGAGTGCAAGCTGCAGGTCCCGAGAGTCCGCCTTTCTGAGTCGCAGCAGGGGCACGAGTACAGACATGATCGCGAGCGGGGTCCAAGGAAGAAATCCGACGGAATCAACGGCAAGGTAGTACCACCAACCGCCCGGACGGTTGTATTTCGGCGTGAGGAAACGCTGGAAATGCTGTTCGATCACGAAGACGTTGAAAAATCCGGGGTTTGCCTTCTCCATGACGGCGAACCAGCCGCCAATGACTACGAAGAAAACGAGGGTCCCCCAATTGAAGAGAAGTTTCTTGAGTCCTCGACGGGTTTCCGGAAATAGGATTAGAAGCGCGACGGTCCACACTCCGGGGAGGACGATGCCGATGAGTCCTTTCGCGAGGAGGGCCGCTGCCATCGCGATCCAGGCGGCGGGGCCCGCCCAATAGGCATCTGCGGGCTTTCGAAGGCAACGCAGGATGAGGCCGGTACTCCACAAGAGAGCAACGGAGACGGCCATATCCGGTGTGATGACATGGGACAGAGCGAAAAACTGGACGCAGGACGCCAAAATGAGAACCGCATGCGTCCCCGTGCGGCCCCCATAGAGCCAGTTGCCCAGCCACCAGACGCCTAAGAGGCCGATCAGCGCGAAGATCGCGAGCGGAAGGCGCGCGGAGCCTTCCGAAACGCCAAAGAGGGAATACGATAACGCGCCGGCCCAATAGATGAGCGGCGGTTTCTCAATGTAATCGACGTAGTTGAGTTGTGGCGTAACCCAATCTCCACCGTCGACCATTTCTCTCGGGACCTCGGCATAACGTGCGTCATCGACTTCCCACAACGGGTGAGCCAGATCCCAGAACGGGCTTGAGAACGCCAGCAGTAGTGCGATGGTGTAAAGGCGTTTCATGGCGTGAGAATTACTTTCCCAAACTGTTTGCGTGCGGCGAGGTAGTCGTGCGCCTCTTTTGCTTCGGCCAACGGGAAAACGCGGTCCACGATGGGTGATAGTTTGCCTTTGTCAAACAGGCGGGAGAGCGTCCGCAGTTCTTCAAGCGTGCCCATTTTAGCGCCGAGGATTTTAAGTTCCTTAAAAAACACGTAACGAAGATCGAGTGCAACTTCTGCGTTCGCTGTCGCCCCGCACGTGACGAGGGTGCCTCCGGGGCGGAGGCATTTGACGGCTTCGGTGAAGAAGTCTCCCCCTACATGTTCAAAAACGACATCAACTCCACCCCGACCGAGAGCTTTGCGAACCGCCTTTGAAAGTCGATCGGGAGGAGACGTGAGCACGCCATCGGCTCCGAGTTCCTTTGCCGCTTTGAGTTTCGCCTCGCTGCTTGAGGCTGCCCAAACCGTTGCGCCTAAATGTTTCGCGATTTGGATAGCGGCGGCACCGACACCGCTTCCAGAACCGACGACAACAACGGTACTGCCTTTTTTGACGCGGGCGAGTGTTGCGAGCATATGGTAGGCCGTCAAGAATACAAGTGGATAACTCGCGGCCTCTTCAAAAGAAAGGCGGGCGGGTTTGAGGATGAGGTTGCGGGCCGGGACTGCTATTTTCTCGGCGTAGCTCCCCCAGCCTGCATTCGCACCGAGAATCGCGTAGGAGTCGCACAGATTATCGAGCCCTTCTTTGCACCGAGCGCATTCTCCGCAGGAGACTCCCGGGGATACAATGACCGAATCGCCGACCGAAAATTCGGGGACCGAGGTTTCCGGGCCGAAGGCTTCTAGAACACCCGCTGCGTCATTTCCAAGAATGTGGGGTAGTTCAATTTTGTAGGCCGGGTTGCCTTCCCGTATCCATAAGTCGAGATGGTTGAGGGCGCAGGCGCGAACAGATACAAGCGCTTCGCCTTTTTTAGGCGAGGGATCGGGAAGGTCTCCGTAAACGAGGCGGTCGGAGCCGCCAAAGGAATCCAGCCGGGCGGCTTTCAAGCAGTTTCGCGTTCCGCTACAGCAAGGTAGCGGTCGCCTTCTCCGATGTATTTTGGCATTGAATGCAATAGCGCGCAAACGGCAGCGCCTTGATCCGGAGTGTTTCGACAGAGAGACGGCACTGCTCACAATTTCCAAAGGTGCCTTTCTCCATCTTGCGCAGTGCGCCTTCAATCTGGTCAAGCGTCGTGCGTTCGTTGTCCGATAGTTCAAACTGCAGCTCACGCTCGGTAGCCAGCCCCGCTTGATCCGCTTCATCGCCGACATCGGCACCTACTTTTTCGATGCCTTGATTGCGCCGCATTGCGTCAACGATGAGCTGACGCTGTTCGATGAGATTCTTCTTGATATTCCCCAAGTCGCTTTTGCTCAGACCCCCGCGTTGGAGACTGCGTTTTTTGGGTTCTGTCTTTACAACCATGGAGAGCAATTCTTCGTTCTTGCGTCCGTTCCGCCGTCGACCGACTAGCCGAGTGGGAGTACTGCGTGTCGGCATCTTGGACTTACGGCCCTTTTTCTTGACCGGCACAATAACCTTCGCCGCTGTCTTTACGACGGGTTTTGCCTTCGCTTTCGGCGTCACAGCCTTTTTCGCCTTGGCTTTTGGTTTCACCTTGGCTTTCGCTTTTGGCTTCGCCTTCGCCTTCGCCTTCGATTTTGCTTTTGTTTTTTTCTTCGCCATCACCAATCCCTCATTGCCTGAACGAGCGATAGTGTAACAACTTCGTTAGTCCTGTCAACGCCCAATTTGGTCAAATTCTGTTAAATAAATTAGGAAGGTTTATGAGGAAGACGGCTTCTTGATCAGATTTTGGAAGGTGGACGAGAGCATCCCGATCATTTCGTCCTTTTTCTTGAGCGAATTTTGGATGCCTTCGCGCTCTTTGAGCCACTCGCCGTAGTGGCGTTCGGTTCGCTCTTTTTCTTTGAGAACCCGGCTCAGATGTTCGGTCAGTGTATTGATTTGATCCCGCAAGGCAGAGGTGGATTCTTCGACTTGCAGGCGCTTTTCGCGTTCGTCGTCGACTCTTTTTTGCATATCTAAAATTTTGGCTTCCCAACGGCGATCCGAATCCGTGCGGCCGTCGATTTGAGTGGAGACCTTTGTCGCTTCCTCAGCCAGAGCTTGTGCGAGCTGGTCGCGTTGTTCGGCCAACAGACGGAATCGTTCGTCCTTTTGACGGCTTTCTTGCTCTCGCAGGGAGTCGCCGGATTTTAGTCGGTCGATTTCCCCCTGTTGGGCGGCAATCCGCTCCTCGAGTTCCCGGTGTTTCGCGCGCTCGAGTTCAAGGGCGCGGTTGGCGTCCATGAGGCTTTCCCCGAGGCTGTGTTCAACTTCACGGCGTTCCTGTGTATACGCTCGGAGTTCTTCGGCTCGGCTCTTGAGGGCGCGCATGAGATCGCGTTTCTCGTTTTCAAGATCGGAGACCATCTGTTCCTTGGCTGCTGTCGGCCTGGAAATAATTGCATGCATTTCATCGGAGAGCCGGGTGAGCTTGGACAAGGCCTCTGCCGTGCCTGTCTGCCGTTCGCCATACGCGCCGAGGGATTCTTTAAGTTCATCGAGGCGATGATTGAATTGGTCTTCGAGAGCGGTTCGTTCTTTAAGGTGATCTTGGCGAATGCGGTGATGTTGTTCATCGATTGTTTCCCGCATCGAGTCCCGCTCCCGCTGGATTGCAGCAAGGCGGTCCTGATTGGCATGGAGTTCTTGGGCAATGCGGCGGTCGATCGCCTCGAGGCGCTGGGCGACGGTGTCTCCAAGCCGCTCGGCCAATCCTGCGACTTCATCGCGAAGGGCTTTATCTTCGATGGCGCGCCGGCGCGTCGTTTCGGGAAATGCGCGCCGCAAGCTATCGACTTCTCCCGCGAGGTCGTCAACCGGTGCGAGCGCTTTTCGCACCGCTGTGAGCTCGTCCTTGAGGCGGGCGATGTCATCACGCACTGCGGAAAATTGTCCTGTGACGATGTCCAGGCGCGGGGCAACGGCTTCCCGACTCGCTTCTTGTCCCTTGATTGCATCGCGAAGCAACCCGGCCCAACTGGCGTGCATTTCGTCGAGGCGGTGTTCCAACGATTCAATGCGCGTGCCGGACTCCATCCGGGAGTCTTCGTCTTGGCGCATTTCTTTTTCTTTTTTCAGTTCTTCTGAGATCGATTTGAGATGACTTTCCATCTCCGCGCGCAGCTTTTCCTGATTCTCGAGCATCGCTTTCGCGGCGGTTGCCTGTTCTTTGGAGCGGATCAATTCACGTTCCATCGAATCGAGTCGATGCCGCATGTATTCAACGAGTGGTGTGTCTTCCGACTTAAGCAGACCGGCGGGCGGCGGTGCCGGCGGTTTCGGTTCGTTTGGATCCGGTGGGAACGGAGGCTCGTTTTCGAGGGGATCTTGTTCGGTCATTTTATCT
>NVTF01000108.1 GCA_002401485.1 Elusimicrobiota bacterium
GGCCGCCTCGTGGCGGCCGGATTTGCGAAAGACGAGGCCGGTCATCGCCGGCTCGCTTTTTGGAGTGTGCCTTAGGCCGCCGGCGCCGCCTCGCTTTCCGCGGCTTTTTCTTCGCTGGATGTTTCGACCTGGCCTTGGGATGCTTCGGCGGCAGACTGAAATTGTTGACTTGTATTTTGGATGTTGCTGCAGCCCCCTCCTCCACCTCCTTCGGCCCCGCCTTGCTGGGCCGCTTGCGATGCCATCTGGGCCGCCTGCTGAGCCATTTGCATCATCATTTGTTGCTGTTGCTGCTTTTGCTGTTCGCGCTCTTGGCGCAGCTCTTCGGCACGCGCTTTTTTGTCTTCCATCTCCTTTTGCATGCGTTCAAACGTTTTTTGGGCGACATCCGATTTATAAACGGATAGTTTGTCCGCGTCCGGATTCAGGGCGGGGTTCTTGTCGCCGCTCGTCGAATTTCCGACCATGCGGGATCCGTTTAGAGACGACGTGCCGCTAAGTCCGCTCGCATCGTCGACGCTGTTGCCGGAATCGGGTGCAATCGCCGCGGCCTGGGCTCCTTGGGAATTGGGGGTGGTCATCCGAGTGAAGTTGCCGGTATCGCCAACCCCGCCGCCGTAGGCATTGTAGCTGTGTTGCGAGCTCATCTGCTTAAACGCCTTGCGTGGTTTCGCCGCTCGGCGCGCTGCGCTTCCCTTTAGTGTGTTGTCTTTTTTCTGAGCGAAGGTCTGCGTCATTTTTATTCTTCCGTATTCAAGATCCTGCGCCTCATTCCAGTCGTTGAGGCGGGCCGCCATTTTGTTCTGCGCCTGGGCTGCTTGGGTGATGATTACCGTGAGCACGGCGCCTTCGGCAATCGTTTTCATCATGGCCATGATCGACGCTGATTTCGATATGGGAACGGAGGGAACAGCCTTGGCGGCGATGCCAACGGCTTTTGCTTGCGCCGTGTAGCGGGTCATGTCTCGATAAAATTCTTCCACATACTTGTCGGTGCCGTATGATTTGCTCGCTCCGACATTTGGAATGGTGCTCTTCTTTTTTGCCGCCGACACGGTCGGCGCGGCTAAGATCAAAATCGAAATAACGACGAGTAGGCGTCGCAAAACCATACGTCCCCCGTGAATATCCTTCTCTGTCACGATAGGCCGCAAAAGCAGAAACGTCAAGGGTCTGAATCGGTAAATATTCAGTAAACAGCAGAGGAAATCCGCGTTAAGACAACCAGCGCTTAATAATCGCCGCGATGCGGGGTCCTGAGCGGCCGTCACCGAACGGGTTGGGAGCACGGTTTGTTTTCTTTCGCCGTTTTAGAAATGAGGACGCGTCACGAACGATTTTAGTTCGATTCGTCCCCGATAATTTCCCCCAGCCGTTGCGCGCGATGAGTTCCCCCCGTTCCGTGATGTTTCTAAGAACAACAATAGGCGTCTTGAGTGTGGGGGCTTCTTCCTGAACCCCCCCGGAGTCGCTCATAATCAGATCCGCCGCTTGGGCCGTTTTTAGGAAATCAAAATAATCGAGAGGGTCGCAGAGGGTAATCCGGGGGTGCGTCAGGCGGCGTTTTGCGGCGCGATGAACTTCCGGGTTGGGGTGTATGGGGTAGAGAATGCGAAGGTCCTCATGCGTTTTGACCAGGTCTGAAATCGCGCCAAATATATTTTGCAGGGGCACTCCGAAGCTTTCTCGCCGGTGGGCGGTTAAGAGAATTTTCCTTCCCGCTCCGGTGGAGAACTGGCGGGCTTTAGGATTTCTAATCGCGAGTTTTTTCTTCAAGAGTGTCTTGACGGAATCAACCACCGTGTTGCCTGTGATGAAGACGCTTGATTTTGCCGCGCCTTCCCGAATGAGGGTGCGCGCGTTGTTTTGTGTCGGTGCAAAATGAAGCCTCGCGATATCATCGATCACGGAGCGGTTCATTTCTTCCGGGAACGGTTGGGAAAGGTCTCCCGAGCGCAGGCCCGCTTCAATGTGCCCGACGGGAATTTTTAGATGGAAGGCGGCCAGGGCTCCAGCGAGGGCGCTGGTTGTGTCGCCTTGCACCAGCACGAGTGCGGGCCGGCGGTGTTGGAAACACGCGGTTAAGCGGGTGATGCCTTTGGATAAAATATCGGTTGGCGACTGGCCCGGGCGCATCAAGCGCATATTCTCGTCCAAGGAAAGAGAAAACGAATGAAGCATCTGGTCGAGCAGGCTTCGGTGTTGGCCGGTCCCGATGAGAATCGGATGGAGTCCGGGTGTCTTCTTCAGAGCTGAGATGACAGGCGCCGTTTTAATGACTTCCGGGCGCGTGCCCATGACCAACAGCACAGTTTGCTTCCTCATATTCTATGGAGTATACCGAAGTAGTAGACTGTTCACGAATGAAAATCGGCCTTGAGATCAGCGGAGCGCTTGGGGTCGGCGGATATCGCCGTTATGTCGAAGATATCGTCAACGCCTTGACCGAAGCTGCACCGGAGATCGATTTCTATCTCTATGCGGCGTTTTGGGGCGGCTTCCCTGATCGCGCAAAATCACTCAACATACACCCGCGGTCCAATGTTCACTGGATCCTCAAGCGGGTTCCGCAGCGGTTGGTCTTGCCGCTCGATGAATATTTCGGACTCGGCATTCAGAATGCCTTGCTGCGCCCATACAATCTTGATTTGCTGCATGGGCTTTGCAGCATTCTCCCTCAGGTTACCGGCATCAAAACGGTGATGACCATGCATTATGCGGGGGAATGGCCCTTTCGCGGACTTTGGAATCGCTTCTATAATGTCCGCCTCAATAGCGCTTCGATGGAACGTGCTGACCGTGTGATCGCGATTTCCGATTATACGTTGGGAGAGATTCGAAAAACGTGGCCCTTGCCCGGGGAGCGGTTTGCCATCGTCCATCACGGGGGACCGTCCGTAGAGTTCCGCCCGGCAGAGCCTGAGGAAAAAAAGCCGCAAGACTTCAAGCCCTATATGCTCTCGGTTGGAGCAATCAAGGTCCCGAAAAATCCTGTTTTGGTCATTAAGGCGTTTGCGGCCTTTAAGAAAAATAATCCTGAGAGTGCGCATCGGTTGCTGTTTGCGGGCCCGGATGGGGATCAAGCCGTTGCGGCGCGCGAGGAAGTGCGCGGGAGCGGTTTGGAGAAGTCGGTCGAATTTTTGGGCGCGATTTCTTCCGAGCGCATTCCCGAGCTCTATCGGCATGCGGCTGTTGTCTTGTGCCCGTCAACAACCGAGGGATTTGCTTTTCCCGTTCTGGAGGCGTTTGCATCCGGACGTCCTGTGATTGGAGTCAACCGGGCGGCGCTTCCGGAAACCATCGGCGATGCGGGTCTGCTTTGTGAGCCGACGCCGGAGAGCCTTTCTGAGGCAATGGGAAAGGTGGTCAACGATGAGGATCTTTGTTCCCGGTTGACCGCTGCCGGACGGATTCGCGCAAAGGAATTTTCGTGGGCGAATGCCGCTCAGAAAACTCTTGCCGTTTATAAAGGCCTGCTCTCGTGATTCTTCCCCAGGAAGCGGATACACTGACGCTCGCCGCGCGATTGGCGAAAAAAACGAAGCCGGGAACGGTATTCTGTCTCTATGGGGATCTCGGAGCCGGAAAAACGACGTTCGTGCGCGGCTTTCTCAAAGAACTTGGTCATCAAGGCGCGGTTCCGAGCCCGACCTTTGCACTCGTTAATGAGTATCCCCGGCTGAAGCCGCCTATTTATCACATGGATTTGTATCGCATTGAAAACAGTGATCTCTCCAACCTCGCCCTTGAGGAATATTTTGATGACCGTGACGCGGTAACCTTGGTTGAATGGCCCGAGGCCGCAGAAGCCTTGCTCCCGAAAAAACGAATTGAGATCCGGCTTGATCATCGCAAAGCGGGCGGACGTATTGTCCGGGTGAAGGGGATGACGGTATGAGGCTATTGGGAATTGAATGTTTGGGGGATGGCGTTTCCATGGCCGTTTCATCAACGGCGAAAAAAATTGTTTTACGGAAGGTGAAGGCGCGGCGCCAGGATGAGGTGCTCACCTCCACGATGGATGCGGCGCTTAAAGCGGCGAAAACAACGCTTCAGAAAATCGATGCGATTGTCGTTGCCAACGGTCCGGGCCGATTTACGTCGACGCGTATAGCGGTTACCTATGCGAATACGATTGCGTGGTCGATTGGGAAACCGGTCGTGGCGGTGACGCTGTTTGAAGCCTTCGCGTTCCGGTTGACTGCTGAAGGCATTAAGGATGGGACCGTGGTGCTGGGATTTCCCGCATTGCGGGGCGAAGCCTATGTGCAGACATT
Organism: Elusimicrobiota bacterium; assembly: GCA_002401485.1. Taxonomy (GTDB): domain Bacteria; phylum Elusimicrobiota; class Elusimicrobia; order UBA1565; family UBA1565; genus UBA1565. The sequence continues at coordinate 4,278 of NVTF01000108.1, forward strand.
TAAATGGAAGGCCGGCGCCTGCAAGGCGTTGGATCGGGCTTGCTGGGTGCATTCGGCTCCCGATGCGCGAATGCCCGAGAAGCCGATTACAGCGGCGGATCTCCTGGGGGTCGCGGTGATTAAACTTTCCGGCGGCGTGGCGTTGGGCCCTGTAGAGCCTCTCTATCTGAAGCCCGCCAATTATCTTAAAAAGTGATGGCTGTGTTTCGAGATGCGACGGAGGCTGATCTCGATGCATTATGCGCGATCGAAGATATCGGCTGGTCGCGAGCCCAATTCAAATCGGAGTTGGGAAATGGACTGTTTGTTGCGGGGTCTGTTGAAGGATTTGCGGCCCTCCGGACTGTCGGAGACGAAGCACAGCTCTATATGATTGGTGTTGCATCCCGAAAACGGCGTTCCGGGCTCGGGGGAATAATCTTAAAGGAATGTTTCCGTCGTTCTAAGGCCTTCGGATGCGTAAAAATGACGCTTGAAGTCAGCGCGGCGAATACGGCCGCGAAAGCGTTATACGAATCGGGGGGGTTCTGCGTTGTGGGGCACCGGACCAAATATTATAATGATGGAGCGGACGCCCTGTTGATGGACGCCTCCATATGAATCGAACCATGAAATTTGCAGTCTTATCGTTGCTGTTGTTGGCGCCGACCGTGTTTGCCCAGAGCAAGGCTTCCTATAGGCATTATCTGAAAGCGGTCCTGCTTTCCAACCGCGGGCAATACGCGGAGGCTCTCCGGGCTTATGAGTCCGCAATCAGCCTCGATTCAGAATCGACGTTCCTTTATAAGAATGCCGCTGAACTCGCCCTTGAAGTGGGGCAGGTTGATAAAGCGCTCGCGTTTTCCGAGCGATTTGTAGAACTCTCCCCGAAAAATGGAGATGCATTTTTTTTGATGGGAAACGTTCGTTGGGCGCGGGGAGAACTTGAGGCCGCTCAGGAGGCCTTTGAGAAAACACTTGAGTTTAAACCGGGACACGAAGAATCGTTATTCGCGCTCGGAAATTTACTCGGAGCGCAGTCGCCCGAACGCGCCAAAAAATATTTGGCCGATTATTTAACGGCTAATCCTCGCGACGCTTCTGAAGCCCTCTATCAAATCGCGCTGATCGAACAGAAGGAAGGCCGGAGTGATGAGGCGATTGTCCGGTATAAGGAATCGATCGCGGCTGACGGCGACAACATGCAGGCGCGTTATAGTCTGGCTCAGCTGTATGAGCTTCGCAGCGATACGGGGGCCGCCCTCGCCGAGTACCACGGCATTTTGGAACGGGATCCAAGAAATGTCGTGCTGCTCAATTACGTCGGGGAAATTTCGTTCATGAGCGGCCGCGACGCCCGCGCGCGTCAATTGTTCGATCGAGCCAAGGCCATTATGCCCACACACCCGGCCACCTGTCTCTGGCTTGCGCTTATCGCCGAACAGGAGGAAAAATATTTGGAGGCGGCCAAGCAGATTCGGGATAGTGCAGCGTTGGCGCAGGACGCAGGTCTCAATCTGCGTCTGAGTTATTATCTCACGCAGGCCAATAAGTTGTCTGAGGCGGTATCCGTTCTTGAGAAGGCGTTTCAGCGCTGGTCGGAGAACGAGGATATCGCGTATTTTCTTGGTTTAGGTTATGACGATTTGCAGAAGTATGGAAAAGCCGTCAAAATGATGACGCACGTTCTCAAGTTGAGTCCTGAGCACCGTGACGCGCGGTTTCAGCTTGGCGCGATTTATGAGAAGCTCGGCGATATCGCGAAAGTCGAACTGCATTTCAAAAAGCTGATTGAGCGGCACCAGAACGATGCGTCGGCTCTCAATTATCTGGGATATTCGCTTGCGGACCGGGATCTTAAACTTGATGAAGCCGAAAAATATGTACGGCGTGCGGTGGAGCTGCAGCCCGAGAAGGGCGCCTACATCGATTCGCTCGCCTGGGTATTGTTTAAGCGGGGCAAAACGAAGCAATCTCTCGAGATGCTCGAGAAAGCCATTGTGATGCTTCCCAACGATGAGACTGTTTGGGAGCATCTTGGAGATGTCCGCAATAAGTTGGGAAAAAGCGATGCGGCATGGGACGCATGGAAGCGCGCGCAAGTTCTTGGGTTGAGGAAAAAAAGTCTGCCGGAAAAGGTTTCTCGCGTGGAGAGTGATTGGGACTCCCGCAAGCTTGGCCGCCGCTACCTTGAGTTTCTGGAGACCTCCCGCGGACGGTTTGAAAGTTTTGGCGGTGCCTGCGAAATTGTGGGCAAGGTGGGCGGCAAGGAATTCAAGTTTTCAGGAATTCTTCATTTTCGGGCTCCCTGGGAGTTAAGCATCGATGTGCTGGGTCCGATGTTTACCCCGCTGTTTCGCATGGCGTTTTCCGATGAAGAAGCATTCGAAATGGATCCTTTGCAAATTGAGGGAGTCGACAACGAGTTGCTGCAGGAGCGTATTTACGAATCTCTTCTTTTCCTCCGGGCGTATCTTGAAGGCGGAGTCTTCAAGGAAACTGCCGCTGAATTTCGCAAAGGGTGGCGCCGCTCTCGGGTCGATACACCGGCTTATAGTTTTCTGTTGGATAAGCCGAAGGTGCGGTTGGAATCAATGAAGGAAGTTGCCAAAGGCGGTCTCTCATTGGATTTTTCCGAATATCGCCCGCGCGGAGGTCGCTGGGTCCCTTCGCGGTTAACACTTTCTGGGCGCGGTTTTTCGCTCGATTTTAAGCTCTCCAGCCCGACTGTGCGGTTCAGTTCCGAACTCTAATGCCCTCCTCTGTTTTGCAGCCGTGTCCCGCCAAGGTTAATCTCTTTCTTGAAATTACAGGCAAGCGTCGGGATGGCTACCATCTTATTGCGACATTATTCGCCAAGTTGGCCCTCTGCGATGATCTTGCCATCGACGCGACGAACGACAAAAAATTCACTCTCGAAATTCTCGATGAGGTGGGATCCGAGCTCATTTCCAGCGAGGATAATCTCGTGCTGCGGGCCGCTCATGCGTTTAAGCGGGAGATCGGCCTCGGAATGGGCGCCAAGTTTACACTAACAAAGCGAATTCCGATGGGTGCCGGGCTTGGGGGGGGCTCCTCCGATGCGGCCGCGGTCATGATTGGCCTGGCTCGTTTGTACCGTATTGAACTTGATCGGAGTCGAATGTCGAGGCTTAAGAAGGCGGCCGCCCGGTTGGGCGCCGATATCCCATTTTTCCTGTTGCGGGATGGAATTTGCGACGGGCGCGGGATTGGAGAGAAGCTAAAGCCTGTCACCACCGAAAATGGGCTTCCCTGGATGATCCTTGTTTTTCCAGGCATTTCTGTGTCTACACCGGACGTTTACGGGCGTTTAAAGCGTCCGGATAAAAAGGCTCGCTTGACGCAATTGTCCCACCTTGATAAACTGACTAGAAAGCTAGAAAAAGGAAGGCCAATCTCTGAATGGGAGGGTCTCCTTTTCAATCGCTTAGAGGAGGCGGTCCTCGATTTGCATCCCGAGGTTCGTCAGGCAAAAGACATTTTGAAGCGTTTAGGCCTTCGGGGTGTGATTATGTCGGGGTCCGGTGCATCGGTCTTTGGCTTTGCCCGTTCTCGCGAAGAAGGCGAGCGCGTCCTTGGGTTGGTGAAGGGGTATCCGTGGAAGGTGTTCCTTACCAGTTGTCTCGGCTGACGCCGAGCGCGTGAGGAATTGCATCGTTGGGGAGGCGTATCAATGGAGATCACCGAGATTCGGGTCCACCTCCGGGAAGAGGAGAAGCTTAAGGCGTTTGTCACTGTTACATTCGATAATTGTTTCGTGGTGCGCAACATGAAAATTATCGAGGGCAATAAGGGACTGATCCTCTGTATGCCCTCGCGAAAACTTCCCAATGGGAATTATAAGGATGTTGCGCATCCAATAACGATGGATTTTCGCAAATTTTTGGAAAATGAAATTATGAAGGCCTATAAAGTCGAAGAAAAGAAGGGAAAGCCGGACTCTGGAGGTGGGCAGCCGGAAAATTGACGGACCAATTTTCCCGGATAGTGTAACGGTAACACACCGCCCTTTGGAGGCGGGTTTCTAGGTTCGAATCCTAGTCCGGGAACACGATCAAATAGCCCAATACCGATGAAGAACTCAAAAAAAAGCAGCGTACGTCCCGGTTCCCTCGGCATTTTGTTGCTTGCCGCCGGAAAAGGAACACGAATGAGGTCTGAAACACCTAAGGTGCTTCACTCGCTCGGTGGACGGCCGATGATTTATTACCTATTGCGGCTCGCGAACGCGTTGAAGCCAAACGGGATCGGCATTGTTCTCGGGCACGAATTCGACACGGTTAAGAAGGCGATTCAGGCAGGGGTGAAAGAATGGGGAATTTCAAAACCCATTACCTTCATTCACCAGAAAGAGCAGAAGGGGTCGGGTTCGGCTGTACTCGAGTCCATGAGCTTTCTCAAAAAGCATCAAACGGCGATCGTTACCTGCGGGGATTCCCCGTTATTAACATTCGATACGCTGTTTGCCTTGCTGGGCGGCCATCGCAGCGAGAAGCACCAGGTCTCGCTGCTGACGGCCCGGTTTCGAGACCCGAAGGGGTATGGCCGCATCATTCGTTCCCCTATGGGAGAAGTTCTTAAGATCATCGAAGAGTCCCATTGTACGCCGAAGGAAGCCGCGATTAATGAGATCAATTCCGGGACTTATTGTTTCGAAGTCTCCTTGCTCGTAGATGCGATTAAGAAGCTCGTTCCCAAAGGCTCGAATAAAGAATTCTATTTGACGGATTGTCTTGAGCATATTCGGTCCGAGGGCGGGCGTGTGACCGGTTTCCCAAGTCCTTCCCCAGAAGAAGCGTTGGGAGTTAACACGCGCATTCAACTCGCTCAAGCGGAACGGGTGTTGAATCGGCGTGCGCTCGAGCGTCTGATGCTTTCCGGTGTCTCGGTCCTTGACCCTAATACCACCTACATTGATGTTGATGTGGAGGTGGCACAGGACACCGTGATCCATCCTGGAACGATCCTGCGCGGGAAGACAAAGATTGGAAAGTCCTGCGTCATCGGGCCGTATTCGATCATCGTGGATTCCCAAATCGGTAATGAATGTTCGGTTATTAATTCCTGGATGGAGGGTGCGAAGCTGCACGAAAAGAGCGAGGTCGGCCCGTGGGCTCGCTTGCGGCCGGGAACAATCGCGGGACCCCGCGTGAGAATCGGTAATTTCAGCGAAGTAAAAAATACGCGGATCGGCTATGGCTCCAAGGTCCCCCATTTGAGTTACGTTGGTGATGCCGATATCGCCGAAGATGTGAATGTCGGGGCCGGAACCATTACTTGCAATTACGATGGCCATAAGAAAAACAAGACGGTGATCGCCGCCAAGGCCTTCATCGGATCGAATGTGAATCTCGTTGCTCCGGTGAAGATCGGGCGCGGGGCGACCATCGCCGCCGGATCGACGATTACCGAAAACGTTCCTGACGGCAATATCGCATTTGCGCGGGAACGTCAGGTCAATAAGGAGAGGAAATGAAGGCTCAAGGGTCAACTGTGGAAAAGAAACGTCCGAAAAAAGCTGCTGCACCCTCACTTTCAATCTCTGGTAAGGAAGGCGAGGCAGGGGCCCTTCGTCTTTTTTCGGGCAATGCGAATCGCCCGTTGTCCGAAGAGATTGCTGCTTATTTAGGATCGGAATTGTGCAAGACGGAGGTCGGTCGATTCGCTGACGGCGAGATCAATGTTCAGATTCATGAAAATGTTCGCGGTAAAGACTGCTACGTCATTCAACCTACGTGCCGCCCGGCCAATGAGAATCTCATGGAGCTGCTCATCATGATTGATGCGCTCACGCGCGCGAGTGCCGGCCGCATTACGGCAGTTATCCCTTATTATGGGTATGCCCGTGCCGACCGGAAGTCCGCCCCCCGTGTTCCGATTACAGCCAAGCTTGTTGCGAATCTGATCACCGAGGCGGGCGCGCACCGTGTGATTACCGTGGACCTTCACGCGGGTCAGATCCAAGGGTTTTTTGACATCCCGCTAGACAATATTTTCGCGATGCCGATCGTGCTCGAATATTTCCGCGCCAAGAAACTCGACAATATCGTTGTAGTCTCCCCCGATGTGGGGGGGGTTGAACGTGCGCGAGCGTTTGCAAAACGTCTGAAGGCCGGTCTCGCAATTGTTGATAAACGGCGTCCGCGGCCCAATGAAGCCTCGATTTACAACGTCATCGGCGATGTGAAGGGCATGAACGCAATTATCATCGATGACATGGTCGATACCGGAGGGACGCTTACCAAGGTCGCCAATAAAATTTGGGAACTCGGTGCCAACCGGGTATTCGCCTCGTGCGTTCACGGCGTGTTGTCTGCAAGCGCCGTCGATCTCGTGGCGAAGTCATCCCTTGAGGAGCTCGTTTTATCCGATTCCATCCCGCCCCGCGGGCAAGAGTCGGAGAAGATTACACGGCTTTCAATCGCCCCGATTCTTGGAGAAGCGATTCTCCGAAATCACCGCGGCGAATCTATCAGTGAGTTATTTGTTTAGCATCTAACGAGGAGAACCATATGGCGGAAATTAAAGTCTCGGCCCAAGAGCGGTCGGAAAAAAGTACGAATAAAATCCTTGCCGACCTTCGGGCGGCCCGTAAACTTCCGGCCACCATTTATGGAGGCAAGGGCGGCGCGGCGAGCGTCATCGTTGACGAAAGGGAGCTCATGGACGGGCTCGGTCGCGAGGGACATAACGCGATTATTCACTTGAAGCACGGCAAAAATGAGGATACGGTTATTCTCAAAGAGCTTCAGCGTCACGTCGTCAGCGGCAATCCTATTCACGCGGACTTTGTTCGCGTCGACATGGAGAAGAAAGTCGACGTCGAAGTGCCGATTCATGTTCACGGTGAGGCCCCGGGTGTTAAGCTCCAGGGCGGAATCCTTGAGCATATCCTGCGCGAACTCAAGATCCAATGTCTCCCGGGCAGCATCCCGCAGGAGTTTACGGTCGATGTTTCAAAGCTCGAGATGGGCCAAGGCATTCGTGTGAGGGATCTTACGATCCCTTCCGGTGTTGAGGTGCTTTCCGGTCCCGATGAGACGATTGTTCATATCGTCCAGGTTCGGGTCCATGAAGAAGTGAAACCCGAAGAGGGTGCTGAGGGTGAGGACGCACCGCAGCCCGAAAGTTCGTCTACCAAAGGCAAGGAGAAGGAAGAAGGCGCCGAGGGAGACGCGAAGGAAGGCGGCAAGAAAGAAGGCGGGAAGTAGTCCTCTTTGCCCGTGCCGGCGGTATCGATACGTCTCGTCGTCGGTTTGGGCAACCCGGGTGCTCGTTATGAGCAAACCCGGCACAACGTCGGATTTCGCGCCGTCGACCATTGGGTCGACGGCGCGGGTTCGTCTTGGGAGAAGGCACCCGTGGGGAAAGGGGAAGCGACGAAGCTTTCGCTGCCCAAGCGCTGGCCAGTGCACGTGAATTAGGCATTGCCGATAACGATGCCCGCTTAAACCCGCAAGGCGGCGCTATTGCTTTAGGTCATCCGCTAGGTATGAGTGGTACACGCATTGTAATTTCAGCAATGAAGCAACTTGAGCGCTCAAATAAACGCTACGCCTTATGCGCCATGTGTATTG
>NVTF01000109.1 GCA_002401485.1 Elusimicrobiota bacterium
GAAAGGTAAATAAAACGGAAGGAGAACAGAAAAGCTAGAATGAAATTCCTCAGCCAAAGGCTACGCTAAACGAATTTCTCCACAATTCGGGACACCGCCGTGAAGGGTGCCTGTCAACGCCGCAATAATCCGGCGACTTTAAATCGAACGGGTTGGTTTCGCTGCCTGGCTAGGGACACGGCGAAGTCCCATTCCTTTTGTTCTTCGGGAGTCAGCACCAGGTTGCCTTCCATTTCATAGATTTGTCCCGTCCAGGAATCTAGAATTATTTTATCCCCAACGCGTTGGAACTCGTCTTTAGTTTGGACTTCCCGCACGGTTACGCCGTGTCGTTCAAGACTTTCTACTAGCAATACAACTTGGCTGAAACTAATGCCGCGGTATCCGCCGATGACCTCGGCCGTCGCCGAATGGCCCTTCTGGTATCCCATTTTTTTCAGCATTTGGGATATGGAGGCGTCACTATCGGCCCCAAAATCGATATGCGCCAGGGACGCGGCCTTGCTCTCGGCGTCATGGATGGTCACGATGATGCATGTCGAGGCGCCGTAGGTTTGCAAATATCGTTCGGTGCCTGGGCGCGGCCCCGTGACCGCCGCCTGGAATTGGACGACATTGATGACATTTTCCTCTAAAAATTTCATCGAGGGACGAGGGTTGCCCGCTCGATACTCCTTGGTTTGGCGGATAAGTTCTTCCGTTCTTTTCGGATCTGCGGGCGTAAATGATCCAAGGTTTAAGCTATTTAGCTTTGGTATAGGCGAAGGGATAGCCCTTCCCTCGGGAATATCCGGGACATCTGAAGCGCCAAATCCCTCGCTGCCCAGCACCCTGGCGGCAAAGTCAGAGGGGAACTTAACATATTGCGCAAACGCCGTCCCTGGACAGGCCAGGAGTCCCGCCAAAATCAGAAGGATCAGCCGGTTACCAGTCAGAGTGTGGGGGTTCATGCTAAGAATAGAGTATCCGCTCACTGCCGTGGTATCAGGGTCATAAGGCCTATTTTGCTGGCCCCCGGGTCCCTATATAGAGGAAGCAATGAGAGGTTTTCAGCCACTACTAGGATTTATCCTGATAAATTCGGATAATTACACCAATGCCCGCCAATCTCGATTTTATTCATCTAGGCTTGGCCGCCGCAGCCCTGATTCTCCTGTTTTTATGGGTTTTTGAGGTATTTCGCCTGCGAGCGGTCCGGGACCGGGCCAATGCCGCGGAGCAGGAATTAACCAAGATCCATGCGGCCCCGGCAGCACATGAATTTCGAATCGAGCAGTTTGGCGTGCTTTGGTATCCCACGGTCCACTACAAGAAGAAATTCTTTGAAATTATTGATCTCAAGGTAGGCGCGCCGAATTGCCTGACCTGCGGACTGCCCTTGTCGATCGGCAGTACCGAGCTTTCCTGCGCCAAATGCGGATTCAAATGCGCGGAATCGGTCGCGAGTGTCGCGGTGCTCGATCAGATCGCTGAAAAGGCGAAGTCTTTTTTTCAGACCCGCCATCCGACCGGGCTTTAATTTCCGGATGAGGATCGCAATCGCCGGCGCCGGCATCTTCGGATTGAGTGCCTCCTGCGAACTCGCCGCGCGCGGCCACACCGTGACCGTTCACGAAGACGATTTTAATCTCCCGGGTCACCGCGCCGCCAGCCGGGATATTTCCAAAGCCATTCGCCATGAATACGGAAATGAAACCGCGGTCTACGCCCCGTGGGTATCGCGGGCGCGTGAACTCTGGATTGATTTGCAGCGGGAGTGGGGGAAACCCATTTTTCATCAAACCGGTTTTCTTGCGTTATCAAGCGGCTCTTTTGAACCCGGGCAATGGGAGTATGATTCCTTTCGTGTGCTTTCTGATTTGGGCCATCCGGTGCAGTCGTGGGATATGCAAACAGCGGTCTCACGCTTCCCGGGGTTTAAGTCCGACGGCCTGAATTTTGCGACGTATAATCCCGACGCCGGGTGGCTGGATCCCATGCAGGCTCTCCCGGCGCTTGCGGCACGGGCTGAGAACCGCGGTGTTGTTATCAAGCTGCGCAGTCGTCTTGAATCAATCGCAGTGCATGACGCCGATGTTGTTCTCCTTGCCAACGGGGCGTGGCTGGATCGTTTTCTGACTGAAATAGAGTGGCCGATAGAAGTGACCCGCCAGCATGAGGCTTTTTTCCGGCCGGTCAACCCGGTGCAATTTGAAAAAGACCCCATGCCGGTTTGGTGCGTCGATATCGCCAGCCGCGGATTTTATGGATTTGGGCTGCATCCTTCGGAAGGAATTGTGAAGGCCGCTTGCCACCGGCCGGGACCGCGGGCCGACGCCGAAGACGATCGTGGACCCGATGTTAAGGCTCAGCAAGCCGTCGCGTCCTTTGTTTCTGAGAGACTTGCGGGTTTGGGGGAGGCGCTTGCGGGGCGTTCCTGTTTTTATACGAATTCTCCGGACAAACGATTTGTGTTTGACGCCTGGCCGGGGAAAGGCGGTGTTTTTGTCGCTGGCTGCGGGAGCGGACATGCATTTAAGTTCGGGCCGCTGCTTGGAGAGTGGGCGGCGGATTTGGTGGAAGGCAAAGAGATTCCCGGATGGTTTAGGATGCACGCGGACCGGAGGAAGGCATGACCCCCTTGGATTTTAGATCGGATACAGTGACGGTCCCGACCGACGCCATGCGGCGCGCCGCCGCAGAGTCGCCTGTCGGGGACGATGTGTGCGGCGAAGACCCCACAGTCAACGAACTTGAGAAAGAAACGGCGTCCCTGCTTGGAAAAGAGGCGGCGCTCTTGGTTCCCTCCGGAACGTTTGCTAATCAATGCGCGCTGTTGACGCACACCACTTCGGGTGATGAGGTTCTGCTCGCGGAACGCTGCCACATCGTTCAGCACGAGGCCGGGGCGGCCGCCTTGATCTCCCGGGCGCAGCTGCGGACCGTGAGCCCTGATTCCCCGCACCTTCTTGCAAAAGATTTGGAGGGACGACTTCGTGAAGACGTTGATATACATTTTCCGCGCACCGCGTTGATTTGCGTGGAACAAGCGACCTCCGATGGCACGGTGGTTGACCTCGACTCCCTTGCGGGCGTTCATTCAAGAGCGAAGAGCGCGGGTGTTCCCGTGCATATGGATGGAGCGCGTTTGTTTAATGCCGCCGCGGCGCTGGCCGTAGAACCCGCGGTTGTTGCGACCCACGCTGATTCAGTTGCGATTTGCCTGTCCAAGGGATTGTGCGCTCCCGTCGGCTCGCTGTTGGCCGGCAGCACCGAATTTATCGAGCGCGCGCGCTACAACCGCAAACGCATGGGCGGGGGAATGCGTCAGGCGGGCATTATTGCCGGGCCCGGACTGGTCGCGTTGCGCGAGGAGCGTCCCCGGCTCGGCGAGGATCACGCGCGTGCCGCTCGTCTAGCAGCGGCGCTCAACGGCATCGAAGGCATCACGCTTCTTCGCGAACCTGAAATTTCGATGGTGTTTGTGCGCATCCCCGCCTGGACCCGCTCTTCTTCTGAGTTGGTCGCCGCGATGCTGGAAAAGGGGTTTAAGATTTATCCCGATGAAAACGGAGTCTGGCGATTTGTCGTGCATCGCTGGATCGATGACGGGGCCGTGGAGTCGTTTACCGCGGCTCTGGCTAGTGTGCTCGCTTAATTTCTTTCCAGACGCGTTTTATGTTGGATGCAAGCGCCATGTCCTGCATCCCCCAATCCCGGTAGGCCTTCGGAAGGCGATAGGTCAGCAGGGTTTTTTCCAGACTCTCGCCGCGGTCGAAGTGCGCTTGGACACTTGCTAAAAACGCGATGAGATAGGACTTGAAGGCGAGTAAATCTTGGGAACCCGCGAGCGGACCGTGTCCCGGGACCACCGATTCCGGTTTGAGCGCGACGAGGGAATCCATCGTCTGGATCCAATCTCCGACAAAACCATCCTTCATAAACCCGATGGTGCGGCCATGGAAGAGAAGATCGCCGGTGATGAGAATTTTTGAGGTGGGGAGCCACACAACGATGTCCCCGTCGGTATGGCCTCTGCCGACGTAGAGAACCTGGAGTTCGCGCCCGCGATGGAAGATGATTTCATCCTTTAACACGAGATCGGGCAGCCGAGCCTTGGTTGGATTCCATCGCTTGAGACGATTGCGCGTCCGTTTATGGGCGATGATATCGATGGCGCCAGGAAATGCTGTGTTTCCACCGACATGATCGCTGTGGTGATGGGTTTGTACGAGATACCGGACAGGTTTGTCGGTTATTTTTTTGATTTCACGCAGGAGGACTTTTGAGGCTTCCGGCTTTAAGTGGCTGTCCACCACCAACACGCCATCGGAAAGAATAATGAAGGCTGCATTGGAAACGGCCGGCGGGGCCGGGCGGCGGGCAATGGCGGCGTAGACCCCGTCTCCAACACGTTCGAGATCAAAGATTGTGCGGGGTCCCGATTTGACGGGACTGGCGTGCACGGATGCAGCGAGCAGCAGCAGCGCGAGTGAAACTCTCATAAGACCCTCCTTGCGCGATCATGCTAACATTTTGATGTGGGAACCCTTGGAATTCTTATTCTTGCCTCTGCCGCGTTTGCGACTTCGACTGTTTCTGCGATTCTAGGAATGGCGGGGGGAATATCCCTGCTGGCGATCATGACGCTGTTGATGCCGCCGGCGACCATCATCCCCGTGCATGGGGCGGTGCAGCTTGTATCAAACCTGACGCGTACATTCGCCTTTCGCAAACACGTGCATTGGCCGATTTTCGCGCGCTTCGCTGTTCCCGCTGTGCTGGGCGTTTGCTTCAGCACCTGGACATGGTCCGGTGATAAACTCGAATGGTTTAAACCGATCATTGGGGTATTTATCCTGGTGTTCCTATTCTGGCGCCATCGCAAGCCGAAGCTTCGGAATTTGCCGATGTGGATTTATGCCCCGCTTGGATTGGCGGCGGGGTTTCTGGCGATTTGGGTGGGGGCGACGGGTCCGTTTCTAGCCCCCTTTTTTCTGCGGGATGATTTCCCCAAGGAACGCGTGATCGCCACCAAGGCGCTGACCCAATCCTGGCTGCATTTTCTGAAATTACCCGCATTCCTTTCCCTCGGCTTTAATTATCGCGGGGAGGCCGAATTGCTCGCGGTCCTGCTCGTTTGCGTGGTTGCGGGAACGTATTTTGGGAAACGTTTGCTGGGCAAGATTGAAGAAGCCGCGTTCGTTTTTTATTTTGAGATGGTGCTCGGCTGCATCGGTTTGTTCTTGATTGCGGGCCCCTTCTTGTGAGCAAACGCAAAAAGAAAGCGAAAAAAACGGAGAAAACAGAAGAACGGGGAAGACTCTTCCTCTCTCTGGCCATACGGCCGGTTCCGGCGGCCGCGGTGTTTGGCTTCGGGTTTTGGTGCGTCCTGATCCTCTATTTCTACTACCAGAGCGTCACCGCTCCGTTTCTGAGTCCCTCGTTTTGGTTCCGGTTTATACCGCCGGTTTGGAACATGTCCTCGGGCTTGGCGGTGACGCATCTGCTTAAGGTGCTCGCGATTTCGCTCTGGGTGTTGGTCTGTTGGGGCGCGGGCCGGGGTGTCCTGCGCAAGATCGTTGGAGTCAGCAGTCTGAATGGGTTTGAAGAAGGTTCGGTCGGGTTCGGTCTGGGAATGGGCATCATCGGGCTGGGGAGTTTGGCGTTGGGATTTTTGGGACTGTTAACGCCGTGGCCTGTATATATGTTTGCGATGGGGATCTCGGGTTGGTCCGTTTGGGCGAATGCCGATTTAAGTTCCGTCAAAACGTCGCTGCGCGCGCGGGACTGTTGGCCGGATCTTTGGTCAAAAATAGCCGCATCCGCCGTGGCGGTCCTCTTGATGTTCCAGCTCTTTCATTCCTTGATTCCGGACATTTTTTTCGATTCGCTTGTCTATCATTTGTCGCTCCCGCATCTCTATAAGTTGGAGGGCGGGCTGGTTGCGACGCCGACTAATCTCTATTCGGGTCTGCCGATGCTGGTCCAGTGGAATTACGCTTTCCTCTTTTTCTTTGCAGATGAAATAACCACGAAGCTCGTGCAATGGGCTTGCGCCGTCTTTCTCATTTTAGGATTTGGAGGGTTGGGTCTGCGTCTGGGGCGTCCGGCCGTCGGATGGTCCGCAGGGATTTTATTTCTGGGCACGCCGATGGTTCTTTACAATGTAGTGCGCGCGGGTGTGGATGTCAGTTCGTCGTTAATGATTTTTTTGACGGTCTATACGGCCGCGCTTAGCCAGCGGAAAGAGTCGGAAAATTTGCTGCCGCTTTCCGCCGTGCTCTGCGGACTCGCGCTAGGCATTAAGTATCCGAATTGGACGCTGCTGCCTGCCTTGCTCGTCGTTCTGGCGGCGATGGGAACGCCGCGCAAGGAAATAATGAAATTCGGAGCCATCGCGGTTCTGATCCTCTCCCCGTGGATTCTGAAAAATCTCTGGCTGTACGGTAATCCGCTCTTTCCTTATTTTCACGACTTTGTCAGACCCGCTGCCGAATTCGAGTCTCCGTGGCGCGTGCTGCATGCGAGCGGCTGGGGACGGGATTGGTCCGCCATTCTTTCTTCACCGCGCGAAATGTGGATGACGCTCGCCCATCCGTGGTACGCGACTGTGAATGGAACTACCGAATTTGACCACATCGGCCCCTTTTTCTTGATGGCCTTGCTGCCGTTGTGTTTGTTTCGTCCGGAGGGGAAACCCGCGCGATTTTGGTTTTGGACTTTGTTTGGGATGTGGATGTTATGGTGGCCTCTGACGCGCATGCCGCGGTATTTTATGGCGGGATTTTGTATTTACAGCGTGCTCATCGCACTGATGATGCATTCGGTCAAATCCGTTTGGCTGACTCGGATTCTGCGTGTGGCCTTGATTCTCTTCACAATCGACGGTGTGGTCATGTATTTGGCCATTACCCGACCGGCGGATTCGTATCAGTATTTAATTCACGGAATGCCTAAGGAGGATTATCTCAGCGCCACCCGTAAGACGTATCCGGCCGCGTATTACCGGGCGGCTCGATGGATCGATGAAAATACGTCACCGGACGCTCGACTTCTTCTGGTCGGAGCGGGGCGGGGATTTTATATGCCTCGCGCTTTTATCGCTTCCACGGAATACGATGTGGATCAGTTTAGTCGTTTTTTGCTGAAGGCATCCTCACCGGAGGCTCTCTACGAAACATTAAAGGCGATGGGTGTGACGCATCTCGTCGTTAATCTCGCGTGGATTTGGCGCGGCGATCCCAAGGAAGCGGGAACCCCTGAGCGAGGGCAACTTTTGGAAGCTTTTGGAGACCGACACATACGTCTCGCCTTCTCAGACCTGCAGCAAACCCCTTCGCGCTGGGTGCATGTGTATGAACTCGTGGAATCCGCTGAGGCTAAGCCGCGCGGTTTTGATTCCTTTGTGAAATGGTACCGGATCGGCGGCCGGTCGGGCATGAATTTCTAGCTTTCGGCGTCCTTCGGATTAACACGATTGTTGAGCCACAATAAGAAGCGGCGCACCGGGACCAGAACGGCGGTCAGTAATCGGCGGGCCCATGGGAAACGAGCCGCCAGTATGAACAATCCTGCGAACAAGATCGGCGACCCGGGTATGGGGAGCGGCACCAGGAGCGTTCCCAACGTGATGAGCAATACGCCAAGGGTCACGGTTTTGAACAGGCTCTTGCGCGGGCGAGCGGGCTCGTCTTTGAGCCGTTTAAGGTCGCGTTCAAGAATTTCTGTTTGCAGGAGTAAGAAGCGTGCGGTGCTTCGTGTTTTCCGTTTCAGCCAGGAATCCTTTAAGGGTGACACGCGAGGCAGCTGCGGAGGGGGGAGAACTTCCTCAAGTCTCGCCTGTCGCGGCAAAGCATCGGAGGGGCGCAGCCCGCTGGGTTTGGGAGTGACCGGATTGCCGCGACTTGTTTCCTGCTCCTGAGACGATAGAATCGTATCGATGACTTCGCGGAGCAATCGCGACGCCTCTACGGGTCGCGGGCCGACCGAGGTCTCGTCGGTGAGCATGAAATAAACCGCGCCCGCTTTCATGGACCTGCGAATCAGTGCGATTTCCTTCACCGTGGGCGGGCCGGTTTCTTTGAGAGAGGATTTCAGTAAATGCGTCGCGACCGCCGTTGCCGTTGCCCAGCGGCGACCGGCTTTGAGAATTAAGGCGCGTGCCGCCGCCAATCTGCTGCCCATGGCGACGCCCAGATCCCCTTGAGCGACAACCATTACATCCGACGCTTGTGAAATTTCATCGATGTTGTCGAGTCCCGCTTGGTTTTCGATTTTTGTCCAGACGGGGAGTTTGGGGCGCCCTAATTCTGCAGCGATGCTGCGGGCCTCGCGCACAGGACCGGCGGATCGCACCATCGAAAGCATGACGCCGTCCACACCGGCCTCGAGCATGGCCTTGAGATCCTTGCGATCCTTGGGCATGAGGGTGTGGATGGGGATGTCGCGATCGAGAAGGGTCACTCCCTTTCTATCGCGGAGCAATCCTCCTTCCACCACAATCGTTTCCAGTAAGCCCTCTTCTACGGCCAGGACGCGCAGTTTTGCATCCCCATCACCGATGACGATAAAGTCGCCGGGCTGAGCCGCTTTAATCAACGGGGGGTAATCGAGCGAAGCGCGCGATTGATTGCCAAGGAGGTCGGTCTCGGAGGTTAACGTGAAGGGTTCGCCTGCGCTCAGGGTGACGCCGCCGCCTTTGATTTTCCCCAGACGGATTTTAGGTCCTTGAAGATCTCCGAGAACGGCAAGCGGGCGCTTGATTCGTCGAGACGCCTCGCGCACGCGGGACACGATCTCTGCATTGCTCTCAGCCGTGCCATGGGAATAATTGACGCGAAAAATGAAAATGCCGGAGTGGGCCAGGTCCACGATGGTGTTGATATCCCAACTCGCGGGACCCAGCGTCGCGATCCCCCGAAGCTGGGGCGAACCCACCGGGCCGGACTTGATACCGGCGTTTTGAGCGGAAGGCGCTTTGATTTGCCGCGAAGCAAACGCCGACGCGGGAAGAAACGCCAACCCCGCCGTCAAGGCCATGGAGAGTAAAATTCTCATTTACTCTGTTAGAGTAAGAGGAACTTAAGACACTTCCCTGAGGCGATCGACCCCCTTCCCGGTGGGCCGTTTGCCGTTAACCCCCTTTCAGCTGTTGAGGAGTTAGTTTTGCCATTTCTTGGTAGAGGTAAATGGAGCTGCGAATCGACTTATGGAAGTCTCCGAGATGCAGGCTTTCATTTTCAGAATGCGGATTGGTATACGGGTCTTCGATCCCGACGAGCACGGCAGGGACGCCGCCCAGAACATTCGCGAACGGTTCCACAAATGGAATGGTGCCGCCGCAGCCGATCATCACCGCCTGTCGCTTATATCCCGCCGTTAACGCCCGTTTTGCGGCGGTGAAGGCCGGTCCTTCTCCGGGGGTTCTCCACCAATTGGCGGTTGTCACCTCACCAAACTCAACCTTGACGCCCCAGGGGGCGACGCGTTTTAGGTGGCTCTTCAGCAGTTTTGCGGTTTGCTGGGGATCCATGTCGGGAACAATCCGGACTCCGACATGGCACCACGCGGCTTCGTTGATCACATTGGATAGATTTTTACGGGACGACGATTCAATGGCATTGATCGAGAGCGCCGGCTCTCTCCACATTTTCGCGACGGGTTGGCTTTTCCCGCCCACGAGTTTTACCCCCGCAAGAATTTCGCTTTGTTTGCGAAAGGCGCGTTCCGAATAACCAAGCGCGTCGTAGTTTTTTCGCTCCAGTGTTGTCAGGGCTTTGACGTTGCGGTAGATTCCTGGGACCGCAATCCTCCCGTAGGCGTCGGTCAACGAGCCGATCATTTTGGATAACGCTATGATGGGATCGGGCAGGGGGCCGCCCCACATGCCGGAGTGCAGGGGATGGTCCGCTGTTTTTACCGTCACATCAAACGCGACAAGACCGCGCAGGCTTGTTGTGATGCTGGGGACTCCGGTGTCGTAATTGCCGGTGTCGGTGAGAATCATGACGTCGGCCGCGAGGAGCTTCGAGTGTTTTTTTAGAAACGCTTCCAGGTGGTCTGAGCCGATTTCTTCCTCACCCTCCACAATGATCTTGACATTGATGGGCAGTTTCCCGTCCGCTTTAAGCCACGATTCCACAGAGGCGGCATGCACCATCACCCCCGCCTTATCGTCCGCCGCGCCGCGGCCCCAAAGACGGCCGTTGCGGACCGTGGGTTTAAACGGCGGGCTCTTCCAGAGATTTTCTCTGCCTGGAGGCTGCACATCATGATGGGCGTACAAAAGGGCGGTGGGTTTGCCGGGCGCATGCAGCCAGTCCGCGTAGACATAAGGGTGCGCGTTTCCCAGTCGCAGCAGTTTTACATTTTCGAGCCCCGATTTTTTGAGCAGCGCGGCCACCGCTTCCGCGGACCGAACAACCTCTTCTTTCGGAAATCCTGAAAAACTAACGCTGGGAATGCGAACGAGTTTTGAAAGCTCTCTGACAAATGGTTCACGGCGCGAATCGCAATAACGCAGGACGGTGCCTAACATGGGTCCTCCAAACAGGGTGAGGACTAGGATACTCCCGGCCCGGCCCTCCGTCAAGATATATATAATGCAGCGATGACGACTGAATCTCCGACGGATCCAGGATTCAGGCCTCCCATTAGGGACCACTCCTCAGAGGAAATCCTGGACCGCCTCGCCCGGGGGCGTGAGGCCCAGGTCCATTGGCGCAGTTATTCGCTCTCACAGCGCGTGGAGTTGATTCGACGCTTTTGGGAATTTCTCTGCAAGGACCGGGAGCGCTTAATCGGCGTGATCCATGAAGAGACCGGCAAGCCGCGCGCGGAAATTGAAGGCATGGAGATTGACGCGGTTGAACTCATTCTTAAATATTTTACCCGCAGTGCCCACCGTATTCTTAAAGACCGCGCGGTTTCCCGTCCTTGGATTCTCTTCAATAAAAAGGCCTATGTGCGTTATGTTCCGCACGGCTTGATCGGCCTGATCACCCCTTGGAATTTGCCGTTTCTGATTCCCTTCGGTGATTCGATCCCCGCGCTTTTGTCGGGCAACGCGGTTGTCATCAAGCCGTCGGAGTGGACCACGAAAACGGCGCTCTATCTGGAAGAGCGGTTTGCCGCTTCCGGCCTTTTCCCGGATCGGCTGCTTCAGGTCTGTGTCGGTTCGGCAACCGTGGCGCGTTCGGTCATTGAAGGCGTCGATATGGTTCTCTTTACCGGCTCATCGGAGGTCGGCCGCAAGGTCGCGGTGGCCGCGGCCCAACGTTTGATTCCTGCTGTGTTGGAACTCGGCGGAAATCATCCGATGTTCGTGGCTGAAGACGCCCCGCTCGCACGCGCTTCGAAAGCGGCGATCTGGGGCCGTTTCGCCAACTCCGGCCAGCTTTGCGTCGGAGTGGAGCGTGTCTTCGCCGCGCGCGAGATTTATAAAGACTTCTGCTCCCTGTTGGAGGTTGAGCTGGCAAAACTTCGGCAGGAGGGCGGCTTAGGCTCCGATAACGATT
>NVTF01000110.1 GCA_002401485.1 Elusimicrobiota bacterium
AAATCACTCCCGAGATCGCTCCTGCGGCTGCGGCGGTGAGAAGCGCTCTTTTGCGCCCGACTCGATCGGAATAATACCCCGAGGGAATTTCTAGCAGTACAACCGCAGCGTAATAAATGGCCTCGAGGGCTAGGACGTGCTGAAATGAAAAAAGAGAATTGAAATAGAGAAAAAATACCGGCAGCCAGAAATCGAGCCGGATGAGTACGAGATAGATTGGGAATAAACGAAGGTTGGCGATCAACATCGACATTATAAGTGAAAGAAGTAGCGGTGTGCAGTCCGAAAAGCGATAGAATGCCCGCATGAAGCGAATCGCCGCCGTCTTGTTGCTCCTGTTGGCCGGATGCGCCGGAAGCAGTAAGCGGGCCGAACCCATATTTCCGGCCGGGACGGCCGTCTTATTCGGTCTTCCCTACGGTGCGATTCCCGAGGATGATCTCATTACGGGCGGGCAGCCGAAGATGAACACGATTGTCGGGGCCGCACGTGCGGGCGTTAAAAGTTTAATCAGCCTCCGTAGTGAAGCCGAGAGGCCCCATCCCGCATTAGTCCGAGGGTGGGCTAAAAAATCCAATATTGAGTTTTATCATCTGCCCATTGCCATTCCTCAGGGCATCACGCGAGAAAATGCGGAAAAGCTTGCAGCGCTGCTTGATAAAGCGGAAAAACCTGTGCTGCTGCATTGCGGCACGTCTAATCGCGTTGGGGCTTTGCTTGCGCTCCGGGCGTTCTACGTAGATGGCTGGCCCGCGGAAGAAGCGATAATCTTCGGGAGAAAGGCGGGGCTGGGGCGATTGGAACGAACCGTCCGTCAGCGTATCGTCGAAGAACCCCTAAAGAAGCCTTGACAGGATTGTATTACTGTGATATCATGCTATCACACTAATACGGAGGCCGTTATGCAAGGACTTTGCACCCCGATTCGAGCCCTAAAAACATCCGAAGAGTTGAAGCTCTTCCTTGAGGATCTGCTTACTCCCGCGGAATTGAAGGCGATTTCCGAGCGGTGGACAGTTGTACTTAAGCTGGAGGAAGGAAACTCCTATCGCCGCATTTATGAAGAAACCGGCGTGAGTACCGCGACAGTGACTCGTGTTGCGCGGGCGTTAAGTTCAGGAGCCGGTGGTTATCGAAAAGCTCTCGATCGTTTGGGCATATCCCGATGAGTGCGCCGGCAAGAATACGCATCGCGATTCAAAAGAGCGGTCGCCTGACCGAGAAGACGGTTTCGCTGTTGGATCGCTGCGGTTTGGAATTCGAGTGGAGCAAGGATCGCTTGTTCTCCAGCTGCGAGAATATGGGGATTGACTTGATGCTGGTGCGCGACGATGATATTCCGGGTTACCTAAAAGACGGGGTTTGTGATTTGGGTGTTGTTGGTCTTAACATGGTGAAGGAGAGTGAAATCGAGGATACGACCCAGGCCGAGGTTTTGCGCAAGCTTGGATTCGGCCAATGCCGCCTCGCACTTGCCCAGCCAAAAGATCGGAGTTATGCTGGAGCGAAGAGTTTGGATGGAGCCCGGATCGCGACTTCCTACCCGAATACCTTAACGCGATTTCTTGAGAATGCGGGAGTCACGGCGAAGATTGTCGAATTGAAGGGGTCGGTGGAAATCGCTCCGACGCTGGATGTTGCCGATGTCGTTTGCGACCTGGTGTCCACGGGGCGTACGCTGCGATCCAACGGGCTGGAAGAAGTGGAAACAATTCTAAAAAGTGAATGTGTTCTCGTTAAGAGCGGAAAAACATTGTCTCAGGAGCAGGCCGCGACGCTGGATCGCCTGCTGCAGAGGCTCGATGGTGTGATGAATGCGGAAAGTTCGAAATACGTAATGATGAACGCGCCGCTTGATGCCGTCGACCGGATCCGAAGAGTGCTGCCCGGTTTGGAAGAACCAACGGTCATTCCTCTCGCTTCGAAAGACAAGGTTGCGGTGCACATGGTTGCCAGGGAACCCGTCTTTTGGGAAACAATCGAACGCCTCAAAGAGGCGGGAGCGAGCTCGATTCTCGTTGTTCCGATTGAGAAGATGATCTCATGATGCTGAAGCGGATTAATTGGAATGACTTGAACCCGCGCGAGCGTCAGGACGCGCTGCGTCGTCCTGCGTTGAGCGAGGTCCCTGAGCGGGCCCAGCGCGTCGCCGAAATTATTAAAGAGGTTCGCGTCGATGGGGACGCCGCCGTTTTTATGTTGACGGAAGAACTCGATGGTGCGTCATTGAAGTCGCTGGAGGTGGATAACAACACAATCGAGCGTGCGTGGGCGGGTCTGGACTCCTCCCTGCGCTCGGCGATGACAAATGCCGCCGATCGGATCACCAAGTTTCACAAACTTCAGAAGCCTGTTGAGATTCAATTTGATACGGGGGATGGAACCGCGTTGAGGAGAAAGCCGGTACCGATTTCACGCGTGGGTCTTTATGTCCCCGCTGGTTCAGCACCCTTGCCGTCCACGGTGCTCATGACGGCGATTCCAGCGAAGATTGCAGGATGTCCGTTGATCGTTCTTGCGGCGCCGCCCGGCCGGGACGGCGAAATTGCGTCCTCGATTCTTGCCGCAGCAAGACTTTGCGGTGTGGACCGGGTTTTTCGCATAGGGGGTGCCCAGGCGATTGCCGCGATGGCGTACGGCACTGAAACGGTGCCAAAGACCGATAAAATTTTCGGCCCGGGAAGCGCTTGGGTCGCCGAAGCCAAACGACAGGTCGCGCAGGACCCCGAAGGGGCCGTGGCGGATATGCCGGCAGGGCCTTCTGAAGTGATGGTGGTGGTTGATAATAACAGCGATCCGGTATTTGCCGCCGCCGATCTCTTATCCCAAGCGGAGCACGGCGCGGACTCCCAGGCGGTGCTGGTCGCTCTCGATGAAAAAATCGCGGCGGAAGTCGACGCGGAGTTGGGGCGTCAGGTCGTCGAACTGCCCCGGCGTACAATTGCGGCGGAGTCGTTGTCTAAATCGGTCGCGGTTTTGGTCCGCACCGAAGACGCGGCCATTGAAGTCATTGAATCGTACGCGCCAGAACATCTCCTGCTGCAGACTGCGAGGCCGCGCGAATTGGCCGATCGTGTGTCTTCGGCGGGTTCTGTATTCATTGGTCGTTATTCTCCCGAGGCGGCCGGGGATTATGCGGCCGGCACCAACCACGTGCTGCCGACATATGGCGCGGCTCGGGCGGTCTCAGGGTTGGGTGTTGAGTCCTTCATGCGCTGGATTAGTTTTCAGGAATCCACACGCGAGGGACTTGAGGCGATGGCGGACTCTATTGAGGAACTCGCGAAATGCGAAGGCTTGGAAGGACACCGTCGGGCAGTTGCCGTGCGGCGAGGAGCGAAGAATGAAGCCGTGGCTTGAACGTGTGGTTCGGCCGGCGGTGCTGGGCATGAAGCCGTATGGATCGGCGCGGTCTCTCGGCGCTCCCGTTGAAGAAGAAATTTTACTCGATGCCAACGAGAGTCCCTGGTCGGGCCTCGACGGCAGCCTGAATCGTTATCCGGAGCCAAAATCCGAAAAGTTGGTTGCCGCTCTCTCATCGCTTTACGCATGCGCGCCGGAAAATATCTTTCTGGGGCGCGGTTCCGATGAAGCGATTGATTGTCTCCTGCGATGTTTTTGCGAGTCTGTTCAGTCAACTGTCTTGACGTTGGCGCCGAGTTACGGGGTTTACGATATTGCCGCTGAAATTCAGGGCGCCGGGGTATTAAAGGTCACGTTGGAAGAGAGTGAGGGATTTGAAGTGGTCGTTGAGCGCGTGGTCGCCGCAGCCAAGGATGATACACGCCTGGTTTTTCTCTGTTCCCCCAACAATCCTACGGGCGGTTCGATTTCGGTTGAAACCGTCCGCGCCGTTTGCGCCGCGTTTGCCGGGCGTGCTGTTGTGGTGTTGGACGAAGCCTATGGAGAATTTTCCGATACTCCGTCGCTTGGTCCGGAAGCGGGAACGATTGAGAATTTGGTTGTCCTGCGTACCTTGTCGAAGGCGTGGGGTCTCGCCGGACTCCGCGTGGGTGTGTGCATCGCCGGACCGGAAATCGTCGAACTCATGGATCGTGTGCGTGCGCCGTATCCGCTCGCCCGCCCGGTGTTGGCGTTGGCGTTGGAGGCGTTGGAGAAGCGCGGGGAGATGGAGCAGCGGGTCACGCTCATTCGGGCGGAACGGGAGCGGCTTTCCGCGTTGTTGGCGGGGCTGGACCTTGTTGAGATCGTCTATGCCTCGGATGCAAATTTTTTACTTTTGCGTTTGCGCGAACTCGAAGTGGTGGATGCCGCAGCACGCCTCCGCAGCGAGGGTGTGGTGGTTCGAGCGAAATCGCCCTATTTGCGGGTGAGTGTGGGCGCTCAAATCGAAAATGATCGTTTGATCGCGGCGTTTAAGAAAGTCGGGGAGGCCGTATGCGCAAAATAGCGTTTGTGGATCGCGACGGGACCTTGATTGTGGAACCCGCCGACCACCAAGTCGATTCGCTTGAGAAATTGCGGCTGGTGAAGGGAGTGATTCCCGCGCTGCTGCGTCTGCGGGACACGGGGTTTCGGTTTGTCATGGTGACCAACCAGGATGGATTAGGCACGGATTCCAACCCCCAGGCCGCCTACGATGAGGTGCAAGCCAAACTCATCGATTTGTTCGAGTCCCAGGGAATTGAATTTGACGCGGTGTTTGTTTGTCCGCATCTCCCCGATGACGGATGCACCTGCCGCAAACCTCATTTGGGGCTCGTCCGGGAACTGCTCACCGATCGCGACGTCGATCTCAACACGTCTATTGTGGTGGGAGACCGTGAGAGCGACGTGGCGCTGGCTAAGAATATGGGTGTGCGCGGGTTTCTTCTGAATGGAGAAAATTGGGGAGATATCGTTGATGAAGTCATCGCGACGCCTCGAACGTCCAAGCAGGTTCGCAAAACAAAAGAAACTAATATCAACGTGTCGGTTAATTTGGATCAGCCCGGCAAAATTTCAGTCGACACGGGCATCGGGTTTTTCGACCACATGTTGGAGCAGCTGGCTAAACACGGCGGGTTCTCACTCACGATTTCAGTAAAAGGGGATCTTCACATCGATGCCCATCACACGGTTGAAGACACGGCCTTGTGCCTGGGCGCGGCGCTGCGTGAAGCATTGGGAGATCGTTTTTCGATCGGGCGTTATGGATTTTTATTGCCGATGGATGAGGCGCGCGCGATGATCGCGCTCGATTTGTCGGGTCGTCCGATGTGTCGTTTCACCGGGCGCTTCTCGTCCGACCGTGTCGGGGAATTGCCGATTGAAATGGTTTCGCACTTCTTCCGTTCGCTGTCCGACGCGCTTGGCGCGACCCTGCAAATTGAACTGACGGGTTCCAACGATCACCACCAGGTGGAGTCCGCGTTTAAAGGCGTCGGACGGGCGTTTAAGATTGCGGCCGCAAAAACGGCGGACGCGTCGCTGCCCTCGACCAAGGGCGTTCTTTGATCGCAATCGTCGACACCGGCGGCGCCAACATCGGTTCGGTGGTGGATGCCTTTTCGCGTTTGGGGGTTGACTCCAAATTAACGGCTGATCCAAACTTGATCCAGGAAGCGAAGGGTGTTGTGCTTCCCGGTGTCGGTGCTGCGGCCGACAGCATGGCTCGCATCCAGGACCAGGGTCTCGTCGAAATTCTGCAAAAACTTTCTCAGCCCGTGTTGGGCATCTGCCTGGGTATGCAGTTGTTGTTTGAACGCTCTGAGGAAGGCGACGTAACCTGTCTCGGGCTGCTTCCGGGGAAGGTGCGTCGCCTGCCCGCCGAGAAGGGAGCGCGAATTCCTCATATGGGTTGGAATCGCGTGCAGTGCGGCGATCAAGATCCGTTGTTTGCAGGCATCAAAAACGGCGCTTGGTTTTATTTCGTTCACTCCTATGCGGCACCTAAAGGAGACTTTACGGTCGCCGAAGTCGAACACGGGAATCGATTCCCCGCCGTCGTGGCCAAGGGATCGGTGTACGGGGTTCAATTTCATCCCGAACGATCAGGTACCTCCGGTGCGGCGCTGCTTAAAAATTTTGTGGGGATGACCGGATGCAATTAATCCCGGCCATTGATCTTTTGAATGGCGCCGCGGTTCGTCTCTATAAAGGCGACTTCGAGAAGGTGACCCGCTACACCGATGATCCTGTTTCCCTCGCGCGCGAGTGGGCGCGTCAGGGTGCGACGGTGCTGCACGTGGTGGATTTGGACGGCTCCCGAAAAGGCGAGCCCCAAGAGGCGGAGTTGGTCACGCGGTTGATTCGGGAGACGGGGCTCTTGGTTCAGGTTGCGGGCGGCATTCGAAGCCTGCCAGCGGCGAAGCGGTGGATCGATGCCGGCGCGGATGCGATCGTTGTTGGCAGTCTCGCGGTGAGTGAACCCGAGGCGGTCGCTCAGATGGTTTCAGAATTCGGCAGCGAGTCTGTGGTCGCGGCCATCGACGCGCGTGTTTCCGAGGACGGCTCCACGCGGGTTGCTGTTTCGGGATGGACCGAGGATGGCGGCGTCTCGGTAGACGAGGCGCTTGAGATTCTTTCCAAGAACGCCGTCTCGAAAATTTTATGCACCGATATCGGACGTGATGGCACGAAGGAAGGTCCCAACAAAGCCTTGTACCAGTCGTTGGCGCTGAAATTTCCGGAGTTTTTGTTTCAGGCCTCGGGCGGCGTCGGGTCGGTGAAGGATCTCTCCCTCCTTAAAGAAACAGGAGTCGCCGGGGCGATTGTCGGGCGTGCGTTGCTCGACGGCGTTTTCTCCATCGAAGAGGCGCTCGCATGTTGAGTCGCCGCATCATTCCGTGCCTCGATGTGTTGGGCGGGCGCGTCGTTAAAGGTGTTCGTTTCCGCGGACACAAAGATTTGGGCGGGGTGGGCGAATTGGCTGCGCGTTACCGCGACCAAGGCGCGGATGAAATTGTCCTCTACGATATCGCGGCGAGTGCGGAAGGACGAACGGCCGACCGGTCCTGGGTACGCGAAGCGGCGCAGGAACTCGACATTCCTTTTAGTGTGGCCGGCGGCATTCGTTCCGTTGAAGACGCCCGTGCGGTGCTGGGTGAGGGTGCTGATAAAATCTCCATTAATTCCCCGGCGTTGGAACGGCCGGAGCTTATTAATGAATTGGTCTCGGCCTTGGGGCAGCAATGCGTGGTCATCGGCGTTGACTCGCGCCGCATCGAGGGTGAATTTCGGACCTTCCTCTACACGGGTTCTGAAGCGAAGACGCGTGAGAGCGGGCGTCTGATGATCGATTGGCTCAAAGAAGTACAGGACCGGGGCGCGGGGGAGATTGTTTTGAACTGTATGGAACAAGACGGCACCGGGGACGGCTACGATATCGAACAGATTTTTGCGGCGCGGGAAATTTTGAAAATTCCGCTGGTCGCTTCGGGCGGTGCGAAACGGGTGGAGCATTTTGAAGCGGTCTTTAAGCGGGCGGATGCGGATGCGGCGTTGGCGGCGGGGGTGTTTCACCGCGGGGAATTGACGGTGGGGGATGTGAAGGAATTTTTGGCGTCTAAGGGTGTGGAGGTTCGTCGATGAATGCGCCGTTGCTTGAGGATTTGGATTTTAAAAAGGGTGGTGGGTTGATTGCCGCGATTGCGCAGGATTTTCGTTCCGGCAAGGTCTTGATGTTGGCCTTTATGAACGCGGAGTCTTATGCCGCGACGCTTTCCAAGGGTCTGGCTGTGTTTTACAGCCGCAGTCGCAAGGAGTTGTGGACCAAGGGTGAGACCTCTGGAAATTCTTTGAAGGTTTTGTCGATTAGCGCCGACTGTGATGGGGACGCGTTGGTGTTATCCGTTGAGCCTGCGGGGCCGGCGTGTCATAAGGGCACGGAGTCTTGTTTTGTCGGGGCAGCGGGTTCGACGATTTCTTTTCTCGCTGATTTGGATCGTTTGGTTGAGCAGCGGTCGGTGGATCTGCCCGAGGGTTCGTATACCACAAAGCTGCTGGCCGATAAAGGGAAGCTTGCCTCAAAGAAGGTCGGGGAAGAAGCGGTGGAGCTTGCCTTGGCGGCTCAAACGGAGAGTGATGAGCGGGTGGTTTCTGAGGCCGCCGATTTGTTTTATCACTCGATTGCGTTGTTGCGGGCAAGAGGATTGGGGTTGGCGGAGGTTGCGGGGGAGTTGAGGAAGAGGAATTAGGGGGATTGAGGATTACTCATGGCGACGCGGCAGAGTAGGTGGGTCGGCAAAATTGTTAAAGAAAGTCTTGCTCCTAAATTAAAAGAACTCGGCTTCAAGCGCAGAGGGCGTGCCTGGAACAGAGTGACTGAAAATTTTGTCCAGGTCATTGACGTCCAAAGCAGCCGATATCCCGGATACTTTAGCGGTTCGTTTACGATCAATTTGGGGATTTTCAGCCCTAAGATTTATGAACTTCGATATGATGAAAAACCGCCTGCATTTATTTCGAGCATCCAACAATTAATATCCATCCGAGTTTCAACGGATGACGTGGGTTTTTCTGAGATTTGGTGGGATGTTAATCTCTTGACGGACTTGTCCGCGTTGGGGGCCGAAGTTCTTTCTAGAATTGACGCCATGGCCCTTCCCTTCTTTGTGCGTTTTGATTCTCTTGAGAAAGTAGATGAATGGTGGGATGAAGATCTCAAGGGCTCGCGCCCAGGGGCGGCTACTCCGGGAGGACTATTAGATCACGCTCTAATCAAATTCGTGCGAAATGATCGAGCAGGTGTCCAGAAAATCGTATCAGAATATTTCGAAACGCGACAAGTGGGAGAGTATTGGGATGATATTTTTAAGAGTGTGCTTTCACGCGTCGGAGTTGATGTCCCAGGTTGAAATATGAATTGACTGCGTTCATTAAACCAGCGTAATCCCAATCTCCTGAACATGCGGTGTTGCATCCCTCCCGCGCATAGGTCGGTCTCCTTTACGGTTTAAAGCCGATTTTTTTTCTTCGTTCATCTGGAGGCGCGGTTAATTCCTGGATCGCGTCAAAAACAACTTTAAATTGCCCATCGTAACGCTTTTCCAAGATATTTAGACGTTTTGATAGTCCTTCATGGCTGGAAAGGATCTTCCGAAGGCGTATGAAGGCTCGAACCACATATACGCTGGCATTAATGGCTGTCGTGCTATTGAGGACACTTGCCAGCATAATTACCCCGTGCTCAGTAAAGGCGTAGGGTTGGAATCTAATGTTTCGTTTGGATGCGGTCGCAAAATGCGACCGCATGCTGGCCGATTCTTGCGGCGTCAGTTGAAACATGAAATCGCCTGGAAAACGCTGGAGATTTCGTCGGACCTGTTCGTTGAGGCGCTTTGTTGAAACACCGTAGATTTCTGCCAAGTCGACATCCAGCATGACTCGTCGATTGCGAATAATGAAAATTCGCCTGCTAATTCTAGCTACGGAAGACTTTTGACTCATACATGCAAGTACGTATGAGCGTCAAAAAAGTTCCTTCAGGTAAGGGTCAGGCGCCTGTCCACGGTTCGTGGACAGGCGCCTGACCCCCTACCTAATAAACCAGCGTAATCCCAAACTCCGGGCCGTGCAGCGTCACATTGCCGGCGCGCACAGCCCGGTACCCGCCGCGAATCGCGAAGGCCTTCCACGACGGAATCGCGATGATGAGACGGCCGCGATAATCCGACAACACCTGTTCGTTAATCGAGCCCCAGCGTCCGTCAACCTCCAGCCCCCAGGTCTTGGCTGGATAAATCCCAAGCGAAGCCCCCGTCTGCACTCCGCCAAAATTTTCTTCCCGGGTAAACAACCGATATCCAATCGCCCAGTCCAAACGAAAATGCGGAGACGGCGCCGTTCGATAAAGCGCTTCCCAGTACGTCGAAGTTAGTCGGTCTTGCTGATTGGCTTCTCGAAACTCCATGTATTCAACGGCGAGGGCAATCAAGGAATAGCCCATTTCTCCGCGAAATGAAAACGCGTCGATGTTTCCGACGATGCGTTGATATCCTCCATCAACACGGATAATCGGAATCGTTGGGTGTCCTTGTGGGCGAAACTCGGTGTATTCGAGCGTCGGTACAGTGCCTAGTTCAATAGTGAGTTGAAGGATGCAGAGGGCAAGCGTGTCGCAGGAGTCCCAGCGATCACTGCTCAAATCGAAGGAGGTTTTGGAGGAGGCGGAAGAGACAGTGGAGAGCGGTTTTCCCTTTCCGGACTTAAGAGACTCCGTAAACTCATCCAGCTTCTGCGCGTGGGTGCCGCTCGCGATAAAAAGAACCGCGAGGGCGAGGCGGATCATCGGTGGCGTTCGATGCGGACGGTGACGAATTTAATCTTGGGCATCACCCTCGGCGCTTTGTGCGCCGCGATGCGAACACAGGAAATCCTTTTGTCGAACTTCAGGGTTTGCGCCGCGAGGTCTTCGGCTAATTTTTCGAGAAGTTTGCGTTCGCCGTGTTCGGCGAGGCCGCGCAGCACTTCACTGAGTCCGTGGTAGTCGACGGATGTTTCCAGATCGTCGGAAAGCCCCGCGTCTTTGAGATCGGTTTCCACCTCGACATCAATGAGCACGGTTTGCAGATCCTTTCGTTCTTCATCCGGCACGCCGAGATGACACGAGCAGGAAATCCCGGCTATATCGATCCGGTCCTTCATGTATCGGCTTGCCCGATCCAGCCTTTGATTTGGTTGAGCGCGACGTACATGGTCGGTACCAAGTATAGCGTTACGATGGCGGTGAATAACAATCCCCAGCCGAAGGTTAAGGCAACGTGTTCGAGGAAGGGTTCGCGCCCGCCGATGCCGTAGCCCAAAGGCGCCACACCGAAGAAGGTCGTGACGCTGGTTAAGACGATCGGACGCAGGCGCTGGCGTCCGGCCTCGATAACGCGGGCGTTAAAGCGAAGATCCGGCCGTTCATGTTTGAGACGGTCCATCGCTTCAACGAGCAGGATGGAGTTGTTGACGACAACCCCCATGAGACCGGTCAGGCCGATGAGCACCAGCATGGAAAGCGGAAGGCCGTGCATGAGCAGGGTGAGGAATACGCCGATGAAGGCGAAGGGGATCACCGACATGACGATGATCGGTTTGACGAAGGAGTTAAACAGCGTCGCCATGAGGGTGTAGATCACGAGGCAGGCCAGCGCCATGGCTCGCAGTAGTGAGGAGA
>NVTF01000111.1 GCA_002401485.1 Elusimicrobiota bacterium
CTCCGTGCCGACGCATCGCGTCCTGACGGGCGAAGAGGAAGCCATGCAGATGGCCCCGATCCTAGCGCTCGAAGACCAAGTCACCAGCGATGCACTAGCCCAACAGATACTCGGTCCCTCGATGGGCGGTTTGCCAACGACGCTCAAGCTGTTCAAGAAAATCGCCGGCTACGCCAGGTTCATCATTTCTGAACTCCGGGCCGGACGCCGACTCACCAACCAGGTGGCGATGATGGGCGTTGATGAAATCGACCCGCATCCGACTCAGGTGTACACCAAGCCGATCCAGGTGCTCGTGAACGAACTGGACTTTTCGTCAGCGGACTTTTTTCCGGCGATTCTCCAGGACAACGGACGCGCGCAGATTTTCGGAACACGGACATCCGGCGCCGGCGGTGCCGTGCGACAGATGCAGTTTCCCAACCAGTTTGGAATCGCCATGATCTCATATACATGGTCGATTGCAATGCGAATGATCGGGCAGGTCATAGAAAATCTCGGCATCAAGCCGGACAAACCCTACGCCCTGACTCCCAACGACCTGCGCAACAACTTCGAAGATTACAAGAAGGCCCAAAATAAGGAAATGAACAAACTCCTCGAGGGTGTCGGCGCGCGAGCGGTTGAGGACTCCATTCTTGCCGAACCGGAAGAAGAATCCCCGACTCCCGCCGATGGCGATGACGGCCCGCCGCAGTCTGGGCCCGCAGATCCCGAATAAGAGACCACTTGACGAAAGTGCAAACCCGGGGCCATGATAAACCATGGTCCCGGGTTTGCTTTTGACCGCCCTGCTGGCCCTGCCCGCAGCGGCGGCGGCGGACTACACAGTAATACTTCGCCTCGAAGACGGACTCGAAGAGAGAAAAGCGGTCTTCACGATCGAACCAAACGGCCATCTCAACTCGGTATTTACTTCCACGACAGGGGCACGAGTCGAAAAAACTCTCTTCCATCTAATGGCGCTCGAAACAACAAGCCCCAGACGCGTAGACCTTTCCTATCAGCTTGAATGGAGTCGCTACGAAAATGGGATTCCGGTGTTCATTCGACAGGCGATGGATTGGTCGAGAATCCCTGAAGATCGTGAAGTGCTGCTTCTCGACGTCGACAACCGGTGGCGCTTATGGGGGACCATCGGTGCGGCAAAAAAAAATAACTGCTTAAATTCCCCAAAAGGCGGAGGACTTAAAGCCACCATTCACTTTTCCACGGATGGGATTGAACGGACGGTCACACGGAGAACGTCCGATGGGGCTACCTCCGTTCTTTCCGTTGCCGTCGGCGATTCCAACTTTTTTCGACTGTCTCTAACCGCTCGCCTTCTGGGAGACAACGGGCAAGCTGAAGTTGACAGCCTGATCTCCTACTCCAATGATGCCGAAGCGGGACAATCGGTTACGACGATGGTCTCTCTAAAAAAGGAAACCTCCATCGGGGAAGGCATGCGCATCACGCTCGAACGAGTTCCGCTCGAAGACGGTGACGGCTCCATGCAATTAAATAAACGGGATCCCGATACGGGGTGGTACATCCACAAAGGGTCTCCGCTCTCATTCTCTTACCCACCGGAATGGAAGATGAGAGAATCATGCGACAAATCTCAAAAAACCACCGGCTGGAATCTTACAAACCGCCATAAGCCGGAAAACCCCCTCCACAACGTACACCTTTGGGGGTTTTTGCTTCCCCCGAAAACAGAACCTCTTAAAGAAGAAGGGACTGCGGAACTTCTCGATGTTGACGGCGGGCGCTGCCTCGTATGGCGGGACGAAATCGACGACCCTCTCTGCCGCGAAAAATGCGACGCAAGCCTCATCGCCCGGGCAGAGTGCCGCGCAAAAAAAGAAGGCGGACTGCATGCCGCGTTTAATTTTGACTTAGGGAAAGAATCAGGGTTGGAAACAAAACGCTTCGGACACTTTATACGGTTTATAAAAAGTTTTAAGTTTTAGTCTCGATCCTCATTCTTCTCGCGCCACGGATACCACTCCTCTTCCCACTTCTTGGCGGCCTTGCGAAGAATCGCCGGACGGCCTGTCAGCAGCTCGATGCGAAGCTGAACTTCCGCAACACCCCCCGGCCGGAACCGAGCTAAAATTTTCGTAAAGAAGTCATGGAATTTTCGGACAACCGCAACTTCCTTTTCAAACAATCGGAAACCGCGCGTGTCGAACCCACCGGGGGTATTGATCAAATAGCGCAACGCCCCGCGGAACTCCCACTTAGAATCTTTCGGTTTCCATCCCGCTTCCGTTGAGGCAAAATAAGAATCGGCCCGATCACGTGTATGGGAAACTCCCATCGAAAAAAAGCTTTCGTCGCGATACCCGTAATCCAACTGAGCCAAAAAAGATTCATTTCCGTCATTCAGGTCGTAGGAATCCCGCAGCGATAGGGACAATTTTCGGCGCAGTGTAATGTTCAGATCCGTTGTAAACGGCTGAACCCTCTGACGGAAGCCCGTCGGGATATGCCGGAATTGCTGAAAGTCATACCCCGATGAAAAACGCATAAAAACCCGCCGGTGCGGCCGGACCGTATTTTGCAGAGTGATAAGATTTTGCTCGACCCCATAATCCAATGCACCCGAATCCGTCTTAAACGTGCCCGGCTTCATGCGCTGCGTATAGGCATACCGCGCGTCCCAATCCCCGATCGGCGTATCAAAGCGAAGGTTTGTTCCAATTTCGTAATAGGCAATAAATGCATCCCTAAAAGTCTGCGTAGAAAGGGACGTATTCAAAACCTCACGCTTGTCTTCGAATTCCTGCCGCAACTTCAAGTGAGGGGTAAGACTCACTCCCTTCATGAGCAATTTCGTCAGGGTCGTCTCGACAGCAACACCTGCTGACTTTTGTTGGAAATCGCGCGAGCGTTCGAAGCTATTATCGGCAAACGCGCTTACCGTGAACAGGGTCGGGAGTTTTCGCCAGGACAATTGACTCGACTGGAATTCCAAACGAGGCAAACTCTCGCGTTCCAGTTGAAAACCCGTGTTGGAGACATTACTGAGATCCAGACGTGAATAGAGAATGCGCGTCGTTGTCAGATTTGTTCGGCGCGTAAGTGCTCCGCCGTTAATCAACTCCGGAGTAACACGAAAGGCATTCGACCGAACGTAGTCATTGTTGACTTCTGGATCGCTTTGTGCCTGAAGGCGGCCTTGAATAGAATACGTTGAATTTATTGATGAGTAGGTATTGCCGATAATCGTCCACCGACGATCCCCCGTTTCATTTTCCTTGATGTGATACCCGTATATCCCCCCACGGTTATCTTCATCAGGGCGAAAGCCGATTTCAGAACCCTGCGCGAATCCTTGTTCCCCGTAGTAATCCAAAAATAGTTTTCCCTGCAGCCAAACGAACGGGCTAAACAAGGTGTGAGTTCGGATACTGGCCCCATTTCGATTGTCCCACCCGGGAATAACACGCGCGCGCAGTAATTTATTTTTCTTGAGCGACCGCCATAAGACGGGGCTGTAAAAAACCGGAATAGGCCCGACGTAAAACCGCACATTGGTGGCCATCATGTATTTTCCCGGCTTAATGTGCAGACCCGAAGAGCGGAAATGATAATCAATCGGATTTCCGCTGCAGCTCGTAAAATATGCCTTCTTAAAATGGCCCTTGCGATCCGGGGCCAATCGACCGCTCTTCGCCCATATGCGCCATGGATGATATTCGGCGCGTACTTCGTTGACCGTCCCGCTCTTTTCTTCAAAATCAAAAGACCCGCTTTCACCTCGCAAAACGGTCAAGCCGTCATCAAGCTCAAATCCCCCCGCCGCCGAGCCCTCCCGCCTCATCATATTCAGGTGAAGCGTTTTCGCCCGAAGGGTCCATGAGCTGTCCTTAAGCTCAACATTGCCCTCCAACAGGATCTTGCCGTCCACGCCAGTCGTGCTTCCTTCGTATTCGAAATAATCAGCGGAATAAACAGGCGCAGTGGAAGCGGGAGGAGGCGGCAATACAAACGGCTCCGCCGCGAGAACTGCGCGCGCCGAACAGAGGTTAAGCGCGACGAACAGCGTCCAGCGCATAGACAGCGGCTCCCAAGGCTCCTAGTCCTTTCCGGCGTGCGATCCTTAGGCGAACATGACCAAAGGGTCCCCGAAAAGTTTCCTGTTTAAATGCCCGGCGAACCGGTTCTAGAAACAAGGTTCCGGCCCGTGAAACCCCTCCAGTAAAGACAATCGTATCAGGATTGAGGATATAAACTAGATTGGCGCATCCAATCGCCATCGCAGCGCCGACGCGGCGCCAGGTTTCTTTCGCCGCGGCTTCTCCCCGGCCGGCGGCATCCGCCACATCTTTTGGAGAGACAACCTTCTTCTTGGAGAGGGAGCGATAAATTCCCAAAATTCCGTAACTTCCGGCATAAGCTTCAAGATGACCCTTCCCCCCGCACGTGCAGCGCCGCCCCGCCGGGCTCGTGATTCGCGTGTGCCCGAACTCCAGTGCAGAACCCGTGGCCCCCGTTACGAGCTTTCCATCAATGACAGCCCCGCCCCCGACACCAGTGCCCAAGGTGACGACCGCAACGTTGGACTGTTTACGCCCAAGCTCAACGGTATACGCACCCCAAGCGGCCATATTCGCGTCGTTGTGCAGCTCGACGGGCCTGCCCAACGCTCGACGGACAGAAACGCGAAGAGGAAAACGCTCGAACGACTCCAGATTTGCCCAGCGACGAATGACACCGGCCTTCGCATCGACATCCCCTGCAACCGCCATGCCCGCCGCCGTCACAGAACGACCCAGCCTGCGCTCGAGCTTGCGAACTTCAGCCGACAGATTTTTCACAAATCCGCGCGGACCGAGGCCTGACTCGGTTGGGAAGGCCGCCTCTCCCAACACCTTTCCTTCTCGAGTCGCCGCGACGAGCTTCGTCAGCGTTCCACCGGCATCGATGCCGAGACCCGTCATGCGGTGACTCCTTCTTCCGATAAAATTCGGCCGATTGAATAAAAAGAACCCACAACAGCGCCCACTCGGACGGCGGATCGCCGCCACTCACGAACCGCCTCAAGCGGGTCATCG
Organism: Elusimicrobiota bacterium; assembly: GCA_002401485.1. GTDB lineage: Bacteria > Elusimicrobiota > Elusimicrobia > UBA1565 > UBA1565 > UBA1565. The sequence continues at coordinate 5,046 of NVTF01000111.1, forward strand.
ACAATCGAAACCTCAACAACACCCATCAGACTCAATCGTTTCGCCAACTCTTCTCCAGACAAACCTCTGCGAGACGGCGGGGTCGAACAAATCGCCCGACGTATGCGCGGGGCCGCGATCGCCAGCAATGCATCAATATCCTTGTCTGCCAACATCGAAATCAAGAACGTGGACTCCATTTTTGAAAACGGCGACCGTTCCCAATTCTCGCAAAACGATTGCATCGCGGCGGGGTTATGTGCGCCGTCCAATACTAAAAACCGCTCCCCCTCGCGCCGAACATCGAACCGCCCGGCGACGTGAGCAGCGCGCACTCCCGCAGAAATAGCTTCGGGGGAAATAGGAAACCCTTGGGAACGAAGTTCTTCCACCCCGCGAAAGACAAGGGAAAGATTTCCACGTGCGGAATTTCCCAGCATCCCGAACTCCAAGAGTTCTCCAGACGCCGAGCGGACAACCTGCAGTCCCTCTTCCCAACGCGATTGCACGGGTTCGATATTGTTGCGATGCACAATAAGAGGGGCCGCGGCCTCATAGGCCCGGCGTCGAATAACCTTTAAGGGCTCGTAAGCGTCCTCGCCGCAAAGACACACAACATCTTCTCTTAAAATCCCGCACTTTTCCCCTGCGATTTCGGCAAGCGTGCTGCCAAGATGCTGTCGGTGATCGTGGGCGATAGATGTAATGACGCTCAGCAGAGGTTTGGAAACCGTATTGGTTGCATCAAGACGCCCCCCAAGCCCCACTTCAACAACGGCGATATCAACACCGACTCGTTTAAAATGCAGAAAGGCCGCGGCGGTGATGAGTTCGAAGTATGTCGCCTCTTCCGGCTCGGCCGCAACCGCATCTCCCACCGCCGACCCGAAATCCTCTTCCGAGATAGGATTTCCATCAACGCAAATTCGCTCACGAGGCGTGACGAGATGGGGTGATGCGAAAAGACCGACACGCAAGCCGGCCGCCGAAAGAATCGAAGCGAGGATCGAGCAAAAACTGCCTTTTCCGTTTGTCCCGGCGACATGAACGATGGGGGTGTCGTTCTGAGGATTCTTAAGTGAGGCGAGCAATCCTTCAATACGGGATAATCCGAGCTTCCACTTTGCCTCTTGACGCCGCTCGAGCAGATTGAGCGCCTCGTCGAAATTCATTCTTTAACGCGCAGGATTTTTGCACCGAGGCGGCGCAAGACGTATTCGATGCGTTCATAGCCGCGGTCGATATGATAGACACGACCTACCTTGGTGGTGCCATGCGCAGCAAGTGCGGCAACAATCAAACCCGCACCCGCTCGGATATCGGATGCCATAATTTCGGCGCCGGAGAGGTCTGGAACGCCGCGAATTGTGGCGGTATTTCCATCGACGACGATCGAAGCGCCCATACGCAGCAATTCAGCCGCATGCATGAATCGATTCTCGAAGATTTCCTCTCGCACCCGAGCCTTGCCGCTGCATAAGGCCATATACGCCATCCACGGAGCCTGCACATCCGTCGGAAAACCAGGATGGGGCTTGGTGAGAATCGAAACCGGCTTGGGACGCCCGCTCGAAACAATTCGCATTCCGCCGGGAATCTTGGAAATTTTAGCACCCGCTTTCTTCATCGCAGCCACAAGCGCTTCCAGGTGCTTCGGCTCGGCACCTTTCAGTTTTACATCCCCGCCGGCAGCAGCAACAGCGCACAAGTACGTACCGGTTTCGATGCGATCCGGGATCACCCGATGCCGGGACCCATGCAGCTTTGCCGCGCCGATAATCTTTATACGCTTACCGCCGGCGCCTGTGACCACGGCCCCAATCCCGGTCAGAAAATTTCCAAGATCTTCAATCTCAGGCTCACGTGCGGCGTTATCAATAATCGTCGTCCCGGAAGTAGCAGCGGCGGCCATCATAATGTTTTCCGTCGCCCCCACGCTTGGAAAGGTTAAACGAACCCGCTTCGCGAGCAGGCCTTCCGTTGCAAGGACAACATCACCCTGTTCCGTGCGCGATTGAGCGCCCATCGTCTCAAATCCTTTCAGATGCAAATCGATCGGCCGCATGCCGATAGCACACCCGCCCGGCAGGGACACTCGGACGTTCCCGAAACGAGCGAGCAACGGACCGGCAACCAGGATTGACGCGCGCATTTGCTTCACGATTTTGTAGGGGGCCTTTGTTTTCAGCTTTCTACGATATTCGACCTTAACCGTTTTCCCGGTCACCGTGACTTTCTTACCCAACTCTTCAAGCAAGCGATAGGTGGTGCTAATGTCCCGCAGATCGGGGACATTCGTTATTGTGCAGGTCTCGTCGGTGAGAAGGGTGGCAATCAGAATAGGCAGGGCGGCGTTTTTCGAGCCGTTGATAACCGCGGTGCCTTTGAGGCGCCGCCCCCCTTGAATTAGGAACGCATCCATAGGAAAAGCCTTTTGAATTCTACCATTTTCCACCATCGAGTCCCCTTAGGGATACGATGGCAGCTGCACGTTTCTTACTAACGACGCGCAACGACAATCCGCTCAACGCCTTGTAAATCCTTCTCAAGTCGGATTTCGCTAAAACCAAGGTGATCCAGTTGACGCTTCACCTCGACTCCTTGCCCCATCATGAACTCCATCAGTAAATATCCTCCCGGTTTAAGGACGCGCGGGGCATCCGCTGCGATCGCCTTAATTGCTTCCATGCCGGATTCGCCGCCATCAAGAGCCATAAACGGCTCTTGGTGCACTTCAGGAGAAAGGTTGTCGATTTCTCCCGTTGGGATATAAGGCGGATTTGAAACCACGATATCGGCCCATGGAGCGCCTCCCGCGCTAGGTTTGAATAAATCTTCCCGCAGAAAACGAATGCGCTGGATCAAGCCAAGCTTAACCGCATTCTCTTCAGCAAGCTTAAGCGCGGAGTCGGATAGATCGGTCGCATACAGCATCGCCTTCGAAAGTTTTTTAGCGAGCGCGAGCGCAATACAACCCGATCCGGTTCCCACATCCAGGATGTGTAAATTGGCCGACAGGGGGTACTTGGATTCAGCGACCTTCACGGCCTCCTCAACAAGGCCCTCTGTTTCAGGACGCGGTACCAGCACCGATGGAGTCACCTTTACATCGAGACCGCAAAACGGCTGATACCCGATCACATACGCCAGCGGCAAACGTTTCCCGCGGGCTTTCACCATCTCCCAAAAGTGACTGCCTTGCTTCCAGGATAACTCCCGATCCCCGGAAAGAACCATTTGCGATCTTCCTACACCAAGAACCTCTGCCAGCAGGAACTCCGCATTCGCCCGCGTTTCCGGAACCTGACGCTTCTCTAAAAAGTCGTCGGCCTTTTCCAACCACTCGGAAATCGAAACGCTCTTCACCTTCACGACCCGTTCACTCCAATGATGCGGTTCTCTTCTTCGGTACGCAAGGCTTCAAAAACAATTTGAAATTCCCCCTCCATCACGAGAGGGAGATTGTGCCAGGACTGCTCGATGCGATGATCGGTAATGCGGTTCTGGGGGAAATTATAAGTGCGGATCTTCTCGGCACGGTCCCCGGTTCCGACCTGCTGTTTTCGCGCGTCCGCGTGTTCTCGAATTTCTTTCTCTCTCTGAGCCATCGCGAGTTTAGACCGGAGCAGGGACATCGCCCGGATGCGGTTATGGAGTTGGGACCGCTCCTCTTGGCAGGCAACAACGACGCCGCTCGGCTCATGCGTAATACGCACCGCCGTTTCAACCTTGTTCACGTTCTGGCCGCCGGCGCCCCCGGCCCGATAGGTGTCGATGCGAAGATCGCTCGGGTCAATCTCAACCTCGGCTTCCTCCGCCTCGGCCATCACAGCGACGGTAATCGTCGACGTATGGATACGCCCGGAAGATTCGGTCTGGGGAACACGCTGTACGCGATGAACGCCGCCTTCGAACTTAAGCCATGAAAACGCACCCTTCCCGATGATATGCAGGACCGCTTGTTTCGCGCCTTTAAGACCGGTACGCGAAAACTCCACAGTCTCAACCTTCCAGCCGCGCGCTTCCGCGAAACGTTCGTAGGCGCGCATCAGCTCCGCTGCAAACAATGCAGCTTCATCACCACCCGCTCCCGAGCGAAGCTCCAGGTACACATCTTTGTCCGCGTCCGGATCCTTTGGCAGCAACGCACGCTTCAGCTTGTAGTCCAGCGCAACGATTTTATCATTGAGCTCTGCTTTTTCGACCAAGGCAAGTTCCTTCATTTCCGAATCGCTGCCGGCGAGAACCTGGTCCGCCTGCGCCAAATGAGAAAGAAAAATTTCGTGCTCCTTCACCAACGCGATCACAGGGGTAAGCTCGGCATGCCGACGTGACAAAGTTTTGATCTCATCGGGCTTTGGTCCCGAAGAGAGCTTCAATTCGACGTCGGTGAATTCGTCGAGCAGTTTTTGGTATTTGCTCATAATTGCCGTCCGGACGCAAAGAGACCCCGGGCGTGATCGCACCGAGGTCTCGTAGAAATTCCGCTAGTCTTTTTTCGCGGCTTTCTTGCCTTTTGCGTCCTTCTTATCCCCAGCCTTGATCTCCGTGCTCAGAACTTTCGGACGCCTGCGCGTCGTTGCAAGAGACTGGAGCTTTTTGACCTTGGTCTTGGGTTTTCGTTTAACAGTCTGACCTTCCGTCTTTGAGAAGCGCTTCTGAAAGCGTTCCACACGTCCAGCCGTATCCACGAGGCGTTGTTTTCCGGTAAAGAAGGGATGGCAAGCCGAACAAATCTCAAGCTTGATCTCCTTTTTCGTGGCACGAGTCGTAAATGTCGACCCGCATGCACAGATTACCGTAGCAGCATAATAGTTGGGGTGCGTATTGGTTTTCATCTGGAATTCCTGAGTTCGTCTGAGATTAGAAGGTTATTGTAGCAATTTAAGCGACATATTGGTGGGGGTCTGTCCCCAACTTATTTGAGTTATTGGATGAAATTATCCTTATTTTTTATGAATACGACCCCCCAACAAGTCAAACAACTTGGGGACAGACCCCTCATCAGCCCATGCTGGAGAGTTCCATGGACTTGAGGAAATCCTTGTTGGATTTCGTCGCCATGAGCTTGTCGTAAAGGAGCTGCATCGCATCTACTGCCGACAGAGGGGCGAGGACCTTGCGCAGGATCCAGACCTTGTTGAGGGTATCTTCTGCCAATAGAAGCTCCTCTTTGCGGGTGCCGGATCGATTGATGTCGAAGGCCGGGAAGAGACGGCGGTCGGCGAGTTTGCGGTCCAATACAACTTCCGAGTTTCCGGTTCCTTTAAACTCTTCGAAGATGACCTCATCCATACGACTGCCGGTTTCAACGAGTGCCGTGGCGACGATGGTGAGACTGCCGCCTTCTTCAATGTTGCGAGCCGCACCAAGAAAGCGTTTCGGGCGCTGGAGGGAGGTTGCTTCGAGACCGCCGGAAAGCACGCGTCCCGATGACGGGGCGATGGTGTTGTAGGCCCGAGCCAAACGGGTGATGGAATCGAGCAGAATCACAACGTCCTTGCCGAGCTCGACATGGCGCTTCGCCTTCTCGATCACCATCTCCGCAACCTGCACGTGCCGGTCTGCTGGTTCATCGAAGGTTGAGGCAAGCACCTCGCCTCGAACCGATCGCTGCATATCCGTCACTTCTTCGGGCCGTTCATCGATCAGCAGCACAATCAGCACGATGTCGGGGTGATTGGTGGTCAAGGCATTGGCAATTTTCTGCATGATGACCGTCTTACCGGTCTTCGGGGAAGCAACAATCAACGCGCGCTGCCCCTTCCCGACGGGAGCGATAAGATCCATCGTCCGGGTTGTGATCTCCGACTGAGCGGTTTCCAACTTAAACGCTTCCTCAGGATGCAGCGGTGTAAGGTTTTCAAAAACCGTTCGCGGCTTGCGCGAGTGAACAGGTTCGCCGTTAACGCTCACCACTTGAAGCAATGCGAAAAACCGCTCACCTTCTTTCGGCGGACGCACATTGCCCGAAACCGTATCACCCTTACGCAGGCCAAACTTCTTAATCTGCGACGGTGAAACATAAATATCGTCGGGCCCGGGGAGATAGTTGTAACTCTGCGAGCG
>NVTF01000112.1 GCA_002401485.1 Elusimicrobiota bacterium
TTCTTGCGAGGCGGGTTCTTCTTCACCTCGTGGGCGTGGACAGTCAACGTGCGGAGGACATCTTCCTGAAGACGGAACCAATCATTCATCTTCTTGATGACGTCTCCTTTCGCGTTGAACTTGAGGTAGACGTAGTAGCCTTCCCGGTTTTTCTTAACCAGATAGGCGAGCTTGCGGCGACCCCACTTGTCTTCGCCGAGAATCTCACCACCATCGGCTGTGATCATCTTCTTCACTTTTTCGATGACCGTACCGATTTCAGGATCGGAGAGTCTTGGATGGACGACGATGACGCTTTCGTATATTTGCATACCTTTCCAATAATACCAAAGATGCCGAAAGGAGTGTTCCCCTCGGCGCCGTGCCGAGCCCTGTCAAACGGGGTCCCGGAACAACAACGACATTATACAACAAAGAGCCTAAAATTAGAACCCTCGACGGGAAAGACACCTATTGACAACTAATAACACTTGATGTAACCTATTGTATCAGTTTGCACAAATAAGCTAATATTCAATTCAAGAATGGCTAAGAAAAAGCGGCGTTCCCGGAAAAAAGCCCTTGTCGGACCTCCCCCTGAGGTCATGGACATAAAAACGCTTGCCCAGTACCTTTCTATGGGTCGGTCCAAGATTTACAACCTAATTCGCCAAAAAAAGATCCCCGCATCCCGTATCGGGCGTCAATATCGGTTCTCCAAGGTCCTGGTAGACGCCTGGCTCAAGGAACAGCTCATCATCCGCCCGGATGAGACGCAGATCCCCCTGTTCAACAAATAAGCCGTTATACTCATAAGGATGCCGCTGAATCCTTTACGCAAGCCGCTATGCAATGAAACATAACATTGAACTGCGCCTAGGCGCAGTTGATTGTGCGGTTTGGATTTTTAGCGGCGGCAAAGAACGGGCGTTATTGAGAAAATGAGAGTCGCGCTGCCATGTTTGTCAGGGACTTCGATTAGATGAACATCGACCCGCTGCGCCGCCTTATTCTTTCTTGGACTACTCCGCCTATTTCTCCTGATCTCGACGCATCCGGCGACCATAAATGAAACATAACATTCAACTGCGCCTAGGCGCAGTTGAAGGGCCAAATACAAGGCTGGTCTATGAATTAAACAGCCCCCCTCTCGAATTATGTCGCTTTTCCGTCGGGAGCCCGACGAGAAAAGGCTTGCATCCCGTCGGGAGTTTAATGTATTCTCGACGACAAGCAGTAAGACCGTCGTCGGCAGGCGGCAATTTTACGACGAGAGGAATCAATATGGCTAAAGCTAAAGCTAAATCGAAGAAGAAGAAAGGCATTTTGGTGGAGAAGTTGGGCCTTACCCGCGAGAGCGGCTACCTGTACTACATCGACAAGCAGGGCGACGTGTCCGCGGCCAAGATGGCTCGCGGTGGAAAGAAGGGCGGCCGTCCCAAGAAGGTGCAGAAGGTCGGCATCAAAAAGGAGAAGGGCTTCCTGTATTTCCTCGACAAGTCAGGCGACATCTCCAAGGCCAAGATGGTGAACGCGTAAGCGATTCGCCTTATTGCCTTAAAAAAGCCCCGGCGCGAAAGCGCTGGGGCTTTTTTTTCGGCGCTTCAGGATTCAGCGTGGGTAAAGATCGAGCCCTCCACAGTGAAAGTAGATCGCTGTCTTGAAGTTCTCGGCGCCTCCCTTAGTACGTTTGAACCCCGAAAAAAGTTCCCTTAAAAAATTTATCCCGGGATAAACTTTTTGGCACCTCAGGATTCAGCATGGGTAAAGATCGAGCCTTCCGCGGCGACCTCAAGCCCAAGAAATGTTGATACAGCACGGTATCTTGCATGGCAGCCTCCTGTCGAGACCAGTATTTCACCCTCATCGACGGCTACCCACGTAGAATCCTGAAGCACCTTATTTTCAGTACAATGCCCACCATGCGAATAGCCGTCTCCGGACCCGGAGCCATCGGAGGCCTGATTGCCGCGCGTCTTAACGATGCGGGCCACGATGTCTCCTTATTCACACGAGGAGCTAAACGCATCGGGACTCTCAAGGTCGGCCGCCGCCGCATCAAAGGCTGGGTCCGCCCCTCGAAAAATTTAGACGCCGTTTTCCTTTGTGTTAAAGCCCCGGCGATCAACGATGCCATCAAGGTCATCCGGCCGTTTGTCGGGCCCAAGACAGCCGTAATCAGCCTGCTCAACGGCGTCACCCACCTCGGACCGGTCCGTCGCGCGTTTGGACGTTCGAGAACCGTCTTTGGAAGTTGTTATATCGCCGCGATGCGCTCCAATAGCGGTACGATCCACCACTCGGGCGGCGAATACATTCTTCTCGCCAAAAGCGCGACGAACAAAGCGGCGCTAAAAACATCCCTTTCGCTTTTATCGGATTGGAAAATAAAAACCGTCAACTCGGAAGAACGCTTGCTGTGGACGAAACTCGTCTACAACGCCGCCGTAAATCCACTCGGGGCATTGCTCGACCGCACCAACGGCGAACTCGCCTCCGACCCGGCCTTGCGCGAACTCATGCGGGTCATTCTAAAGGAAGCCGTCTCGATCTCGACCCAGGCGGGCTTTCGTCCGCTGCACAAAGATCTTGAGGAACGCATCGCACGCGGCTGCCTCGCGGTGCCGGATCAAATCAATTCCATGGCGCAGGACCTTCGTGCCGGGCGGCGCACCGAGGCCGACGCCATCTTAAAACCCCTGCTTGATGCGGCCAAACGCCAACGGCGCGCGGCGACGGCTATTGAACCTCTCTACCGCATCATCAAACACCTGGAAGGGCAATCCGCATGAGCGCCAAGGTTTTACGAGCCAAATCCGCATCCAACGAAATCGTTAAAGACCTGCGTACCCGCGCAACGGTAGTCACCGAACAACGCGGTCATCCGCCTCATCTCGCGGTGCTAGGCGTGGGTGGAGACCCGTCTTCCCAGATCTATTTGCGTAAAAAACTCCAAGCCTGCAAGGACGTCGGCATCGAATGCACATTGGAATCACTGCCTGATACCATCACCGAAATCGAAACACTGCGCATCCTTAAAAGACTTGGAGAAGACGCCACCCTGGATGGGATCATCCTCGAACTGCCCCTCCCGAAACAATTAAGCGCGCGCACACTCACCGACGCCATCACCACCGAGAAAGATGTCGAGGGCATCACGCGCAAAAATCTCGGCCGCCTCTACGCGGAAAAGCGCTTCGACGCCATCGAACACTCCGACGCCCTCATTCCCTGCACCGCGCATTCCATCATCCGGCTGCTGCTCGAAACAAAACAAACCATCACCGGAAAACGCGCAGTCGTGATCGGCCGCTCCAACATCGTCGGCAAACCCACCGCCTACCTGCTCTCCAGCCTTGATGCGACGGTGACCCTCTGCCATTCAAAAACCGTCGATCTGGAACGCGAAGTGCGCGACACCGACATCGTCGTCTCAGGGGCCGGCGTGCCGGATCTGATTAAAGGCGCGTGGATTAAAAAGGGCGCGATTGTTCTGGATGCCGGGACAACCGTTGTAGGACGCCGAGTGGTCGGGGATGTGGAGTACGACGCGGCCGCAGAACGCGCGGGCTGGATTACGCCGGTCCCCGGCGGGGTCGGGCCGCTCACGGTGACGTTCCTTCTTTATAATACGATCCTGTCTGCGGAACGGCGAACAAAGAAGGCGTTTGAGAACTAACCCTCTTTTTTGAGGCGTTTACGTTCGTCCCGCTCAGACCGCATTCGCTCCCGCAGCACTTCGCGCCACTCTTCTTTTTCCAACCCCAGCGGCTTCATGCGGCTCTTTCCGCCCGGTTTCAGAAGTCCCCTCGCCCACAAATAAAGCTCAGGAAATTGGGGCATGCGCTTAAAGAAGGTCCGCCAGGTACGAATCCCGTAATTCATAACGGAATCGATCAGGCGAAAGGCCTCGGTCGTGCAGCTGTGGCGAAAAAGGTGGTACATCGTTCGCAGGCCATCCTCATCGGACTCCAGGACCGCCTGATTAAATAACTTCCGCTTGCGGTCATCGTCCATCAACAAGTCCCACTGCTCCACGTGACGGCGCTCGCGCGTCACACGTTCGTAGTAGTTTTCCCTAAGGGACTTGAATCGGCGGGACGCGACGAATTGATTCGTTAGCCCGCCCCAAACGCTGAAGGCCACGCCCGGGATACTCACCGCTTCAATAGAGTTGACGATATCCTGCAGAGGCTCTCCTACAGCCTGCACTACTTCATCAACGGCGTAGGATCGCTGCGGGTAGAGGGTCGCACCGCTGCCATCCCTGAACTTAAACCGAAGTTCGGTATGGGCCACATGAAACAGCTCAAAATCAAGAAGCGTCTTTCCGAACATGCTCAGGCGAACTTGTTTCTCCCCGAAATCCCACTTCTCAAATATCACGCGTTCAACAGCATCTGCCGGAAGCTTCACAATCCAAAACTTGCCGTCGTGACGAAAATTGGCCGCGACGATTTCCCCGTCCTTGGGCGCAAACGGCGCCGCGGCCTCCCCTCGAAGAATCGTGAGGGCGCGCCGCTCAGAAGTATCTATTTTTTGACCCGCGTATTTACCCTTTGGCATAACCGCCAAAGGCTCATAGGGATCGGCATCGGGTTCAGATTTGGAAATCGGGGCGAATTTTTTCATACGCTGGAGCGTGACACCGGGTTTTTTAGCATCGGCACCGTTCAAGGAAACAGGTTCGGCCGAAAAACGCGGCGCCTGACCGGACCAGAACTGCGTGAACATACCATAGAGTTTAGGCGCGGCTCCGGGATTGGGCAAGGCATTGTGTTTGGTGATAGAACGAACCACACGCGCCACAGAACGCCTAACGGCCGGTTTTGGGAATTGCCGACCGACTTCGCTGACAGCCGGCGACTGGGTGGGAAGAGAAATCGGCGCAACGACAGGAAGCACTCCCGCCGTCAAAGAAGGCAGCTCCAGGCTCGCTGATTGCGCGGCTGCCGGAGACCACCCTAAGGGAATCGTAGCGCTCAGGGCAATCGGGGTTCCGATTTTACGCCCTGAGACAACACGTGCGGAAACAGGTTGGACCGCAATAAAAAGGATAAGGAGAATTCTCAAGAAGTTGTCTTGCCTGCAGGGACTGCAGTGGGCGGCTTAACGAGGGTCTGGACCGCGTCGCGGGTAATTTCAGAAACGATCCGATTCATGCCGTAGCCGTTTTTAAGTACTTCAAGAATGCCCCGCGCATCCACATAAATTGTGCGGCCGACATCGTAGTTGTATTCATACTCATCACGCGATTGCCCGTCATTGGTTGCAAATACCAAACCGACATAGCGCCGTGCGCCGTTGATCAGGCCGGACCCCGAGTTGCCTCCGGCGATATCGGTATCCGCGAGGCCGTTGAGCGCTGTTTCCTTATCCATCTGCGCACGATTTTTTTCCCAAAAGGGATCCAGCGCAAAATCCGGATCCGTGGGGTCCGAGTCGTGCAGTTCGAAGACTTCTCCCAAGCGTGAACGATGCGGGATAGTTTTCCCGTCTTCTTGGTATCCCCGGACCTTCCCATAACTAATGCGAAGCCCCCAATCGGCGTCAGGCGCGGCCCAGGCATCGATGGCGGCGCGCATGCGAGCGGCCATCCAGGTCTGAAATTCTTCAGTCGGAGCGATTGTCTCGTTATACCACTTGCGCACTTCCGCTTCGGTGTCGGTGTCGCGCACTCGCGAGGCCAATTGAATCAAAGGGTCCGCTGAGGCAAGGATCGCGGCCGAGCCGGCATCGAGCAGCCGCAGGCGCTCTGCGGGATCGGCGAGATTGGTACCGGCAATCACCCGTTTGGCGAGATCGGCCGGCGACCAGCCCTGCAAGGCCGCTGTGATAAAGGGATCGGCATCACCAAGCTTTTTCCGGCTCAGCTCCAGGGTTTTTTCCAAAACCAATTGTTCGAGACCCGGCACAAAATCCTGTTCCCAAAGAATTTCTTCCCGTAAGGCGTCTAAATCTTCGATGCGCTCATCCTCCGGCCTGGCCGCTTCCCGGGCATACCGCACGAGCGCGGTTGCCACTTGAGCGAGGCCGCTCTCATCGGTTAAACCCCGATGGAGGTATTGCGCGTAGCGCGTTTCCTTCTCCGTTTGCGTCGCTTCGATATCGGCATGAAGCGTCCCGAATTCCTTCTTCAACAGCGGACTCGCCTCAATCGCGTCCCGCATGCGCTGCTCATCCACCTGCTCGCGGGCTAAAAATTCCGGATCACTCAGTTGTTCGAAATATTCTTTGGACCCTTCCGAGGTATCGGTCGCGTCCCACAACCGGTGCCGCACCGCGAACGCCTCCTCCTTTCCCAACGCCGCATACGCCGCGTAAGCTTGGCGCAGGGCTTCATTGCGTTCGTAATAATCGGCAACAATAAACTTCTTTTCGAGTTTGGTCTGGGCCATGGTCAAACCCCGTTGGGTTTTCCAGGGAAATCCGTTCACAAACACGGACTCATTCTCCTGGCCGCCCGTTAAATCGAACGCGAAAAAATGGGGCGTCTCCAGGGAACGTCCGTCTGCCCCGTATACGCGCAAAATCGCCATATCAAACCACTGCCCGGGATCCTGTTGGCGATCGTCTTTATACGCGAAGTAAGCGGCTTGGCGCAAGGGCGCAAACACCAGACGCACATCGTCATAGGAACGGAAACGGTAAAGCCAATATTGATCGTTTTGGCGGGAGGTTTCCGTCCACAAACCGTCCTCATTATAATCCCCGGCGCCCAACTCGGCAAAAATCGCGTCTCGCGCCGCCAGCGCTTCAACAGGAGTCGCCGCAGCCGTCATCGCCGCGGCGACGGTAGTACTGATATCGACCATCGATTCCAAGGTGAGGACCTCGACATCGACCTTCATCTCCTCAGTCTGCGTCTTAGCACGAAAACCGTTTAAATGAAGATCGTTCTGTTCGGTTGAAAGCTTTTCAAGAATATCGACGACCACATGATGATTCGTAATGATTAGCCCCGAACGGGAAACGAAGGAGCCCGACCCCGCATCGTTGACGCGCACCACGGAAAGCCGGGCTTCATCGAGCCACTCGGGCGTGATCTCGACGCCGGTGGCGGCCAAGATTCGTTCAATGGGGGGACGGCCAAACGGCCAAAATCCTTCATCAGCGGAGGATATTGAAACGGCACAAACAAGCAAGGCAACGGCGATTCGGCGAGAATAACCTGTCATTTAATCTTAGAAGGGAAGCTCCTCAATACGGGCAAATAGTTTCGGAGCGTCGCGTTTAGAAATAAACGCCTCACGACGACGCGATCCCCCCGCAGGGAAGGCCTCCAGAAAATAACCCCGGAGTATTCGGCGCACAATATAGATGCCCTTCTCTGTTTGGAAATAGAACATCCTCCGCGAGGAGCGTTCGCGCACCATGGGGGCATCGATAATTTCGGCTTCAAACTCCGCGACAAGAAGCTCCGGAGCAACTTCCTCAAACGGATTCTGGTCTCTACTGTGGTGTTTGCGCTGCTCCACGCGATGCGAATCATCCGAGATCGGGAAATTCCTAATCACCTCAGGCAAATCGTAAGCGCCAAAAACAAAACGAACCGATTTCATCCGCTCCCTATTATCAAACAACCATTCAAGTTCCTCTTTTGAGATATTGGCCTTTTCATGCGTGAGCGCCTTGGGCGGAATCAGAAAAACAACCTCCTCCCCGCTGCGCGTCAAAAAATCGAGAAATTCCGGAGTGCGTACCGTCCGGGGGCGCCCAAAAATTTCGATATAGGTTTCGACAAACGGCGTTAGTCCGGTTGCCTCGGCGAATTCATTATGGCGACCGTTGCCGCTGATCCCGAGCAAATAACCGCCGCGCTCAAGCGGTTCGTGCTGGAGAAATTCCGAGGCGTTTTCGATACCCCGCGCCGAATGGGTTTGAATCAAATCGAGATGGAGGGGAGAGAGCTCGCTGGCCGCGGCAAGGTCGAGGGTCGGCGCCGAAACCAGCAGCGGGACCCGGGAAACCGGGGTCCGGAAAACAGGCGCGCGAAACCGGCTCGCATCCGCCGAGGAGACGGCCAATAATAGAAATATCGCCAGCAGGCGCTTCATCCTCAATAGGGTACGGCCTATACGCAGTAGGGGGACGGGGCTTTGGGGAAATATAGGGCCGGACTTCGGCCCATACGTTTATGGGCCTTCCGGGATGTCGAGGAACAGCGGGGTTTTAAGTTCAAACATTTCGCAATCAGCGGCGGTGCCGTCCTCGTATACAAAACACGCCATGTCGGTCGGCACGTCCAGAACAGTCATCGGCGCGTGCCAAACACCGGGGCGGTAGGAAATCCCTTGCGCGGGGCCGACCCAAAAGGCTTTCAGCGTCGACAGATCCGGCGCGTCCCCTCCCAAAGCGACCACCGCGAGAAATCGTTTCGCCCCGCCCATCGGGATAAAGACCTGGGTGGAGTGTTCGTGGCGTTCAAGAAATTTTATCGGCAATGGATTTTCCGTTTTGGGCGCGCAACGGAAAACGCTTAATTTTGGCTGTGCATTCTCGCGCAAATTACACAATTCGGCCTGATCGACAAACTTGTCTGCATTACCTTCATTCGCGAAAACACCCGCTCCCGCAGCCGACAACAAATCGCCGTAGGGCTGGTAGGCTTCTGTTTTAATTTGGAAAAGTTCAATTTTTTCCATAGCTAATCTAGAATACCGCCTTGCGGGAGTCGAGTCAAGGCACCCCAAATTGCCTCTTGAAATGAGGAGGTCGGGGCCCCATACTCAGTATATGCCCCTCCGAGCCCTGCTCACAGCAGCCCTCGTTATCGCGCCGATAGCCCTCGGCGCGACGCTCCGTGATGAAACGCCGGATCCTTATGAAGTCGCCATTGAGGATGTACGGCGGGGGTTTCTTGCCCGAACAGCGGTAGACGAAATCCTCACACTGGAACGTATCTCCAGCTTGGAACCTGCGGAAGCTAAACCCACAGCAGTCGAAAATCTCAAACGCATCCAGTTCGCGCTCCCCTTCATTCGTTCAGTGCAAATAGGCCTCGCCACCGAGGCTCAACGCCGCATCGCGTTTGCGGCCTTAAGCATTGACGATGACGGCACGCTCTACCAAGAGGGCGACCCGCAAGTTCTTTCCCAACGGGAGAAGGAAGACCTAGCTGTCGAAGCCGCCGAGATCACCACAAAATACGCTGAAGGCAAGCTCGAAAACGGAGAAAAGGAGCAAATCACAACACGTCTAGCGGAAATTGCGAACGCGCTAGGCGTCGGCCCCGATGCAGAAAATTTCCCCGGGGGCGGCGACGTCATCCAAGCCGGCATGATTGCGCCGGGCGATCTGCTCGCACGTATTCAAAACTACGCCATGACACCGACCGGACTGCCGACAACACTGCCGACCTATGCTCCCCCGAAACCTGACAGCCTCGTGCTCCAATCAGAATCCGTTGGCATCGGTTTTCGGGCATCCGAAGGAACAGACTACTTAAGCGGCAACCAAGGAAAACTCTACAGAGCCGTCATGGCGGACGCGGAAACGATCATCCAAGACCCCAAGTACAAACACGGAACCTATCCGGTCCTTTACCGATGGGCACCGGATCGAACGAAGAAACAAATGGTCATGTGGGAAATCCTCAAAGACCATCGCTACGGGGATGAGGGAGGCCTCGCCGCGCACTACAACGTCGAAGGAATGACTCCCGGCGAAGTCGCTGATGTTGATCATTTCCTTGCCGCCTCCTTGGTTGGGACCGTACCGGTTCTCGGAACCGTCGCCTGCGCCGGCGCCTCGCTCGCTTACGACGGCGGCCAAATGGTCTCCGCCTTATTCAGAGGCAACATCAATAATGCCGCCTACAACGGCGATCAGGTCATGACCGATCTCGGCGGCTGCCTGCACGGATTTTCCAACCTCCTCCCCGGTGGATAACCCCCCCTTACACAAAACCCGCCTTTACGCTACAATCAAAGAGTGAAGACAGAAGAGCTCACGTACACCCACGACGGTACTTCTCTCAAAGGACATATCGCTTACGACTACAAGCAGGGCATCAAACGCCCGGCCGTGCTTGTTGCCCATGCCTGGGGCGGCCGTGATGAATTCGCCTGTAAAAAGGCCGAAGCCCTCGCGGCATTGGGCTACGTTGGGTTTGCTCTCGACATGTACGGGGACGCTCGCCTGGGGAAGGACAAAGAAGAGAACGAGCAATTGATCCAACCTTTCTTAATCGACCGCGCGATGCTCAAGGGCCGCATGCAGGCGGCTGTCGACTTCATGAAAAAACATCCCTCGGTCGCCGGCGATCGGATCGCCGCGATTGGTTACTGCTTCGGCGGCTTATGCGTTTTGGACCTCGCGCGTTCCGGTTCGAGCGTCCGCGGCGTCGTTTCCTTTCATGGCTTGTTAGGCGCTCCCGAAAATCTTCCCAACGCCGAGATTACGTCGAAGGTTCTCGCCCTCCACGGGTATGAGGACCCGATGGCATCACCCGAGAATCTCACGGCCTTCGCCAAAGAGATGACCGATTCCAAAGCGGACTGGGAGGTGCACGCCTACGGAAACACCATGCACGCCTTCACCAATCCCGCCGCCAACGATCCGGGTTTCGGTACGGTCTATCGCGAGCAAGCCGACAAACGATCCTGGAAAGCGATGAAGGCCTTCCTCTCGGAAGTTCTCGCATAATTTTATGGGCACCATTATCGTTAGGGGCGAAAAATCGGAAGAACGAAATACGGTTGACTCCATTCTTGACGAGGTTTTCCAAGACCCGCGCATTCCTACGATGTTTCGAAATCTCTGGGATAGCCCTTACTTCAACAAAGATCTCTCCGTCATTGCCGACCGCGACAATCACATATTAGGATACGCACTCTACTTTCCGGTCATGGTTCAAGGAAACGGCATCGCCTACAAAGCGGTGCATATGGCGCCCATCGCAGTTCGTGCGGTTCCGGAAAAACAAGGAGTGGGCGAGCGACTGGTCCGTCACGGCATGCAGCGTGCTCATAGTCTTGGACATGAAATTGTGCTCGTCATGGGACCCCGCGAGTATTTCGGAGCCTTCGGATT
>NVTF01000113.1 GCA_002401485.1 Elusimicrobiota bacterium
TGTAGTGGACGCTGCCGAGCGGATCGACACCGATAATTTTTGTTTTTGAGTTTTTCTTTTTGAAGAATCGTCCGATGCCGCTGGCCGTGCCGCCGGTGCCTGTGCCGCCTGTCCCCGTTTCACCTTGGGCCGTCAAGTCTCCGTTGACAGTGAGGGTTCCCGAAACGTTGAGCCATAATGCCCCACCGCCGTCGCCTCCCTTTGCGCCGCTGGCGCAGCTTCCGGTGCCTCCGGCACCGCCCGAACCCAAATCGGTGGGATTGCCGGCGGTGTCGTAGGCCGTGCCGCCAACCGCTGTATTTTCGCCGTCTCCTCCGTCACCGCCATAGGCGCCGCCGCCGGCGTCGGAGAATCCGGTCGTTGTCCCGACTCCGCCCCCGGGGCCGTCCCCGTCGCGTTTGGAGCAACTGGCGGAGGCGACCCCGCCCGTGTAGCCCCGGGAATCGAGCAGGAGGAAGGCGTCGGTGTTAACGTTAAAGTCGCCCGTTACGTTCATCATGAGCACGGATGTTTTTGTCGCGCCATTATCGACGTGGGACATTGTCGAACCGGCTAATAGGACGATATCGCCGATAATGGTCATCGTGCTCGTTTGTTGGCCGATGTCCAACCGGCCCTCAAGGTTGAGGGAATTAGGAATTTCCAGTTTTGATGCAGTCAGTGTGAGGCTCGCTCCCTTTTCTACATCGATGCTTCCGTTGGTGAAGGTTAAGGTGCCTATGTTGAGTGTGTTGGCGCCGAGGGCGAAAACAGCGGTGCTCATGGTGATGTCGCTGCCGGCATCGAAGGTGATGATGGCGGATTCGGCGGTCACCGAAGAGATGAGGGTGGGGGCGAGGCCGACGATTGGCACACTCGCGCCGACGACCCGAAGTTGGTCGGCGTTGCTAAGATCCGCAAGGTTGAGGGGGGTCTCGGCACCGGGAGTGAGCGAATCGGTGCCGATCAAAATAGTGAAATTTGAATCACCCGCTTTTTTGAGGTAGGACGTGCCGAAGCCGCCGTCCCTGCCGGAGGTTCCGGGATTGGTCAACAAATCCCCGGTGAAGCTGTATCCGGAAGTGGCTGTGACGGCGATGCGTCCGCCGCCGCCGGCGCCGCCCGAACCGGCGGAACCGCCGCCGTTGGCACTCAGGGATCCGGTTCCAGTGAAGGTGCCGGCGGTCAGATTGAGGGTTCCGCCTGAGCCCCCGCCGCCGGAGCCTGTATTGGATTGTCCATTTTCTCCGTTAGCCGTAATATTGCCATCGACAGTCAAGGTTCCTGAAACGGAGAGCAGCAGCGCGCCGCCCCCGTCTCCGCCTTTGCCGCCGTTGGCGCAGCTTCCAGTGCCGCCCGCCCCGCCCGATCCCAGATCCGTGGGATTAATGAGGGAGTCGTAAGCTGTTCCGCCTAACGCTGTGTTCTCGCCGTAACCTCCGTTTCCGCCGTGGGCAGCGCCGCCGGTGTCCGAGAACCCGGTGCCCGTTCCCACGCCCGCACCGGGGCCGTTTCCGTCGCGTTGTGAGCAGCCCGCGGAGGCGGGACCGCCGGTGTAGCCTGCGGCATCGAGGAGAATGAACGCTCCCGTGTTGAAATTGAAATCGCCTGATACCGTCGCGTTTAAGTTTGCAGAAGCCGGCACCGTTGTGTTGTCGCTATGCGTGATCGTGGAGCCTGTCATCATGATCAGGTCGCCCATGATGACATGCTGCATCGTCGTGTCGGAAATTAGCGACGTGTCATCATAAAGCGTGACGGCGCCGCCGACAGTTGTTGTTGAAAGCGTCAGCGAAATGTTTGTTCCGCCGCCGGATACGCCAAGTTCGAGAGAAAAGAACGTGATCGAAGGCGATGAGGCGTCGACAACTACGGCGGCATCTCCGTTGGGTCCGATGGAGACAATGTTGGACGCGTCGGGCACCCCGTTGGGGTTCCAGTTGATGCCCGAATACCAGTTGTTGTCGGCGCCCTCTCCATCCCAGATTTTATTGCTGGTCCCGACTTGCACGGTGTACACCGTGGTGGAGACGTTGCCCGCGAAGTCGCTGAAGAAGAGGGCGATCTGGTTTTGTTCGGTGAAGGTGGAGCTGACGAGTTCGAGGTCGTTGACCTGCATGACCTGCTGGGTCTTGTCTTGATTGCTGCCGGTCATCGTAACCTGGGTTGTGGAAATCTGGGTCCAGGTTTGACCGCCGGTGGTGGAGTAGGCGACGTGGAACGCGCTTTCATAGAGACGCGCCGTTAAGGAGTCCGATTGGTAGAGCTCCCGAATTTCAGTGGGGGTTAAAACGGTGTCCCAAAAGCGAACTTCATCCAAAAGACCGTCCCAGTCTGCGCCGCCGTCCGGTGAAGCACCGATGAAGAGATTGTCCGCACTGGCCAGCGAGGTTATGACCGTCGGGTCGGTCATCTCACTAACGCCGTCGATGAACAGTTCCATTCCGCCGGGTCCGCAAATTCCGGCGACGAAATGCCATTGGTTGTCGTCCATGGCGGTAAATCCGCCGATCTTTGTATCGGACAAACCGTCGTCGCAGGTGAGTTCCAATTCGTCGCCGGCTGCGTCTTTTCCGAAATTGAAGCCGACACCGAGTCCGTTTCGGTTGCTGAGGATAATGGCGGAGCCGGCGTTCGTTGTTTTGATCCAGGCCGTAACGGTGAAGCCGTTTTGGGTTTTAAAGTAGCTGTCATTGGAAACTGGAATGCCGTCGTGGTTCCCGGTCATCGAGAGAGCCGCGCCGCGTATGCCGTCAGCCCAACTGGAGCCGCTGTTGAGGTTTCCATGGTGGGCACCGGTTGAGGCGTCCAGTATCATCTCCCCTTGTTTTTGATCGAAGTGCCAATGCCCGAGAAGTCCGGTCACGATTCCGGTTGTTACGCGCAACCCGGAAACAGCATCCTGCACATTCATGCGGACGCTGACTGTGCTTGAAGATCGGTACTCGGTTGTTGCAATATCCTCCCAGGATCCGGCATTGTCGGTCGAAATCTCAACGGCAGAAAACAGCGGCTGCACCGTGTCGACATGGAAGCTGTCCGTCTCCGACCAATTCGGCGGTTCCCTTCCCGACGACCGCGCGCGCCAATAATACGTAGTCGCGTGGGTCAGTACATTCGTCGAGATGTAGAATTCGTTGAGAGTCGTGGAGTCAGCGACCACGGCCGTGAATGCGTCATCGGTCGCGAGCTGAACGATCGTTTCGGATGAAATCGGATTATTCCAAGCTAGAACCGGCTTCGTTGTGCTAACGCCGGTTCCGTTTCTTGGGGAGACCGGCGACGGTATCCCGGTGATCCCCTCCACCGTATTGGAGACTTCGCCTCGGACGGCGAGGTTGTTGTAGGCCTCGACGGCGAACCAATAACTTTGATTGTTGGAAAGCCCGTCGACGATCAGCGTCACCGTTGCTCCTGGATCCAAACCGCCCGCGACATTGGAAAAATTTGCAGCGGTCGAGAACGCCGTATCGGTTGCGATCGGCCCGGCGGCCGAATATCGAACCAGAAACCCTGTTACCGTGCCGGTTCCTTTTTCGAGATCGGCAACCGGCGAGGACCAATTCAAAGTGACCGTTGTTGGACCGACAGCCGTCACGATGAGGTTGGTGATTTTAGCGGGCTGGGGCAGCGAGGCCTCAGAACCCGAAGCGCTTTTGAAACTCGACCCGGAGGGGGATGAGAATCCCGAGTCCGTGATCGAACCGCTGTTGTTAAACGTCGATCCTGTTGATGTAACCCCGCCCGAATTTACGTCGGATGGCTGGCTGACAAAGGTGGATCCCGCTTGGCGACCGGCGTGTGCCGGGAGGAGGAAAGAGACGCCAAGCAGCGCAAAGGCCGAACGGATGGCGAAGCGGGCGAACAGCCCTGAGGTGGGCTTCGCCGGTCGGCCGTCATGGTGCTGCGGTAGATCCCCCAAATGCATTGTCTTAATAGCGCGCGCGATTAAGACAGTTACTTATTAGTGCGAAATCTTTATTTCCGCCAGTCGAAACTACAGCGAGATTGCTGTTATTTTCAGTGTTATTGGAATTTCGTATCGACTTTCGATGATTTTTGCGTCTAAGGAGTACCTTAAAGTAAATAATGCGACATAAACACTTGCGCAAAAAGAGAGTCGCAGCTATACTCTTCAAAACCCAGGAGGAACACCGCGATGGTACGCCCACTAAAAGTAACAGACCCGGACGGAAGCGAACGCATCATCTGGCAAGAGATCATGCGCAATCGTGATTCGCGCTACGACCACCGGCTGCATGGCGTGCTGGCGGTGTGTCGCGGATTGAGCTGTTACAAAACCGCCGCGATCTGGGGACAAAGTCCCCGTGCCGTTGAATACTGGGTAAAGCGGTTTTCGACGGAAGGAATCACCGGATTGCAGGAAAAGAAACGGCCCGGCCGGCCGAACACGTTGACCGCGGATCAAGCTGAGTTTCTTCGCTCGGATCTCGAGCGCGGACCGGATGCGCTCGGCATTGATGCGAAAAAGTGGTCAGGCCTTTCTCTTAAGAAGCATCTATCCGAGTTTTACGGCGTCGAGATGGGCGTGCGCCAATGTCAACGCCTGCTGAAGCAAGAAAAGGCGCTTGAAAATGACTAATAAATATGCGAAAATATTTATGTCGAAAAGAAATTCGTTGAGCGGGATCTGACCGCTAACGTAACGATCTCGGGTTAGATGGGGTCTCGGCCCCCGTCTCCCATGCCGGAGCCCCCGCGCCCCCAAACGCGGGGGCTCCCTTGTTTTGTTATTGGGGTCAGGCCCCTGTCCACAAAAGTCGTGGACAGGGGCCTGACCCCACTTTGGGGGCGGGGGAAATTCTCTTTATTTCACTTGGCTGAAACAAATACTTCGTACCGATTGTGGACACTGTAGATGCTCAAGCATGGTTACATTCGCGCGCGTTACTCATAAGGGACCGTTATTAAGGATCGCTTCCGTACTGGCGTTCGTTCTTTCGGTTGGGTCTATCAGAGCGAATGCCGCGATCACCCAGACCCTCAATTATCAAGGCCATTTGACGGATTCCTCAACGGGACTGCCGGTCGATACCTTCCAGGACTTTCAGTTCGCGTTGTGCAACTCGGAGGCGGCTTCCTGCGCGACCACTCTTTTTGATGAGACTCGCTGCAATACGCCGGTTCAAAAAGGGCGGTATGAAGTGGAGATCGGTTCCTCTACGGGAGGGGGCATCCCGGCTGCTGTTTTTGCCGACAATGCCGCGGTTTGGCTTGAGATCCGCATCGATACGGGAAACGACTGCTCGGGCTTTGAGGACGTGCTGAGCCCGCGCATTCGGATGCAGGCGGCGCCGTATGCGTTTAACGCGATTTATTCCTCAACGGCGGCGGTGCTTGGGCTGGAGGGGGGAGTCGCGGGGGCTTTTGCGGCGAGTGACGGCAAGGTCGGGATCGGCGAAAGTAATCCGAACGCGCGCTTAGAGGTTAAACCCGCCGACGTCGACGCGTTTGCGCTCCAAATTTCGAGCCAGGACGGCACCGCAATGATGGTGGTGGATAAGGAGGGTCGTGTCGGCATCGGGACGGCGAGCCCGGATAGACTTCTTCATCTGACCGGAGCAAGTTTTAACGAGAGTCTTCGTCTAGGATACTGGAACGCTATCACAGATGCGGATATTGATGGCATACTTCCGGGCTCGACATTCGGCTCTTTGATTCAAGGTGGGGATAACAGCCATATTGTTGTGGCGCTTAAAGATAATGACAATGCCGATTCATTTGCTGTTGTTAGTGGTGGTGGGAATTACATGACAGATACCACCTATGACCAAGTGGTGTTATATGCAAAAGCCGACGGCAACGTCGGCATCGGGGATACGAATCCCTTAGAAAAACTCTCAATACGCGCTGCCGCAGATACTTCAACGGAAATACTAAAAATAAGGAGCAATTCTGGCATTGAAAAATCCTTATTTGCTCTGGATAGCGGCGGTGTTCCTTACTTGAGCTTCAACACAGCTGGTTATGTGGGAACAACAGGAAACGCCAACCAACTGTATTTGGCTTCAACCGGCAACGTCGGCATCGGGGAGACGGCTCCGGCGGCGAAACTGGAGATCAAGCCGGTCGAAGCCGACAACTACACGCTTCAGGTCTCGAGCCAGAACGGAACGGCGGTCATGGTCGTGGATAAAGCGGGCAACGTCGGCATTGGCACAACCAACCCTACGGGAAAACTTGATGTTCGGGGTGATATCGTTCAATCCGCCACTGCTTTGACAGGATTTACGACCATTGTACATCGTAAGTCAGTCGCCGCGAGTGTCACGACTAATTTGGTTACCTTTGATGGGACGGCTTGGAACAATGTGAATTTAGAAATCACACTTGCTTACCATGATGGTCTCAATCGTACTAACAATGTTTGGCAAAAAGCGACCTGGACGGGTTATACGGATGCTGTCGGAGATTTTGCTCTACTAGCTGGTTTAACGAATGTTTTTTATCGAACTAGTACAGGGACTGGAGCTGTCACCGCAACGATCACCGGGGGAAATTTAATTATTGGATACAATAACCTTGAAACGAATACCGGAAATGTCGACATAAAAGTGGTGGTGAACTACGAGACCAACTCCAATATCAGTCACACCAAAAACTAGTGAGTGGATCGTGTCTTCCTTGATTTCTTCAGAAGAGAGTGTGATAAAGGACGAGTCGAAAATATTCAAATTTTCTTAGAGATTTTTCTCTAGGTAAGTAAGGTCAGCTGCATCAATTGGCGCTTTTCTAAACTGTCAGGGTTGGACCAACGCGGGCAATTTCAATTCTTGGATTGCTACGTTTTGGGATGTCTCGGCAATGCGTATGGACATCCAAGCGTCAGGTTGCAGCACCTCACAGCGGGTTATTGGGGCCGTACGTTGAGTTGTTGAGTTATTCGTTTACGAATAACTCAACAACTCAACGTGCGGCCCCAAATTTAGAAGCGTTCTATTTTTGCGGAGTCTCTTAACTGTTTTAACACCGCGGGGAGGGCCTGGGAAATTTTATTCTCGCGCAGGGCCTTTTCGATTCCGGCTTTGACATTGTCAAAATCAGCCGGCACGCCTTGCTGCTTCTCCTCGAGCGACAAGATGAGATAGGTCTCGCCGAGCTGCACGATGGGGGAAAACTGGCCCGGGGCCGTTTTTTCCAAAACTTCGACGAGTTTGGCATTCAGAACATTCGCTGAGACAAACCCTAGTTGGCCGCCTTTGTCCTTGGAGTTGGGGTCCAATGATTTAGCGGCGGCGAGTTTGCCGAAGTCGGCCCCGGCGTTGAGAGCGATAAGCACGTCGTTGGCCTCGCGTTCGGTTGCGACGACGATTTGCCGCAGCTTAAAGGCGGTCGGTTTTCCGAGGCGAAGCTTGTTGGCTTTAAAGGCGGCGACGACTTCCTCTTTGGAGACACGTACCTCTGCCGTTTGAGAGATGTATTCATCGCGAAGGATTTGGTAGCCGATATCGCCGCGGAGATCCTTGATGCTGAGGTGGCTCTTTTTTAACTGCTTCTTGAGGGACTGGCCTTTGGGGAGCTGCTTTTCAATCGCCTGCAGTCGTGAGTCGATTTTTTGGACCGGAATTTCAATCTTCGCCTTTTTTGCGGCGGCGCTGAAAAGTTTCCGTTCAATTAAGGACTCGATCATGTTAACGCCTTGGGCTTGCCAGAGTCGCTCCATGACCTCGGAGCGTTTAATGGAAACGCCGTCAACCTTGGCCAAGACCGGATCCTGAGGTTTCGCTGCTGCGGCGGCGGGGAAACAATTGGTTGCTCCCAGTAAGAGGGGCAGAAGGGTTGCTTTAAGTTTCATGGCGTTATTCTCCAGGATTGGTATCAATTAATGGAATCGGCAACAGATGCGGCTACGTCGAAAAGCGCTCGAATCTGATCTGCGTCGACGATCGGTTCGATTCGAATATTAAGGGTTTCGCCCTGAGCGAGGATGCGTAAATCGGGAAGGTCGGCGACTTGCTGGCGGACATTTGGGTCAAACGCCGCTTCGCCGATTTCTTTGGGTGTCGAGCGCAGGACATAGCGCTGTTCAAAATTTGGATCGTTGAGTTCGACCCGGTCGTGCACGATCATGCCGGCTTCTGTTTCTATCGCCGCTTTGGTTCCGAGTTCGAGGCGCATGCCTGCTTGTCCGCGCACGCCGACCTGGAGAACCGCCTCCCCTGCGTTTTCATCGAAGGTAAAGCGCATGTTGTGCCCCTTCCACTGCCCGTCGAGACGTGCGGGATTGTCTGCAAATTTAAACTCAAGAAACGGCGCTAATTCGGGCCACGCCTCGCTCGGATTGAGGGCATTCGCCTCCCGCCATTTCCAAAAAGCAAACGGCACCGCAACACCCAGAACAATAATCAATATCTCCATAGAATCGTTAGCGATTATACATTTTGGGGCCGTTCGTTGAGTTGTTGAAGTTATTCGTTTCCGAATAACTCAACAACTCAACGAACGGCCCCTTACTTTAAGAGGGCGTGGTAGAGGCGTTCGTATTCGGTGAGGGAGGATTTCCAGGAGTGGTCGACGGCCATCGCGCGGCGTTGGACCTGCTCGAGCTTTTGTTCGTCGGCGTATAGGTCAAACGCATTGCTGATGACGGTTTGAAGGGCCTTTGTCGTAAAATCGTCGATGAAAAATCCGTTGCCGTGATCGGGAGAATCGTAGAGATCGATGATTGAATCGGCAAGGCCCCCGGTGTGGGTTGCGATCGGAAGCCCGCCGTAAGCATGGGCCATCATTTGGGAGAGTCCGCAGGGTTCAAAGCGCGAAGGCATGAGAAGAAAATCGGAAATTGCATAAACCGTATGCACAAAGACGGTATCGAATCCATGGCGAAAAACGCGGCGTGGGTGTTTGTGCACCAATGCGTCGATTTTTTCTTCGAGATGGGATTCTCCCGAACCCGTGACGACAACCATTCCGCCTCTACCCACGATAAAATCGACAATGCCGGTAACGAGATCGATTCCCTTTTGGTGCGCGAGACGGGACGCGATTCCAAATATCGGTGCCTGCGCCGTGCGGTCCATGTCGAAGCGTGATTGGAATTTGCGTTTATTGGCGGTTTTTCCTTCGCGAACGGTGGAAGGGCCGTATTTGAACGCGATTCGTGGGTCGATTTGCGGATTGTAGAAATTGGAGTCGATTCCGTTCAGGATCCCGACCATGTCTTGTGCGCGATGGGTGAGCAGGCCCTGCAGGCCGTGTCCGAATCTCTCCGTCTGGATTTCTTTAGCGTAGGTCGGGCTGACCGTGGTGACGGCGTCGGCGAATACGATGCCGGCTTTCAAGAAGCTGAGGTGGCCGTAAAATTCGAGCTGGTCAAAGGTGAAATGATCCATCGAGAAGCCGGCTTTCTCTACGACGTGCTGGGGGAACATTCCTTGGTAGGCGATGTTGTGAATTGTCAGCACCGACCGTGTCGCTTTGAAAAAGGGGTCGGTGTTGTAGACGAGTTTCAGGTACGCGGGAATCAGGCCGACATGCCAATCGTGGGCGTGTACGATATCGGGGGGCGTGTCGAGGAAACGCATCGCTTCCAGCGAGGCGCGTGCGTGAAAGATATACCGTTCGTCGTTGTCCCTGAAATCGGAACCGTCGTAGCCGTAGGCGCCGTTCCGGCCGTAGAATTCTTCGTGTTCGACGAAAAATATGTCGGCCCCATTTTCTTTTTTTGTCCAAAGCCTGGCTGTCTCGATTCGGTTGCCTACGGGCACTCCAAACGCGCCGGGAATCCGGGTTAGGCCGTGTTGCTCCGGAGAAATCGAAGCGTAGAGCGGGAGTACCAGAGAAACCTTGTGGCCTTTTTTCGCCAGGCCCGGTGCGACGTCTCCGACCACATCGGCGAGCCCTCCCGTTTTGACGTAGGGATTAGCTTCGCCGGCGGTCATGAGAATGTGCAGCGGTTTCTGCGTCCCATCAAACGCATGGGACATCTTTATTTCGAGCGCGTTAGGTTCGGCGGAGGAGTTCTCGGTGATCGCTTCCGCGAGGTCTTCAGCGGCTTCCAGAGCGGATGGGCCAACCTTTGGGAGTTCGTCGTCCGCTTTATTGACCGGTTTTGCGTTCTGTGCGGCACGCGGGGCAAAAAGCGGTGCGCGTATGCTGGCAATTTCGGGGGAGGCAGCGTTTGGCGCAGGGAGTATCGGCGTCGAAAGTGTTGGCAAAATGCCAGACGTAAGAGAAGGGGCAGAGAGGATCGCGGCAGCAGCGTCCTGTGTGAGCGTCAATGCGGAGGATAAAGCCGGTAGGCGGCCGGGAGCAGAAGAGCCCAAACGAGACGCCATCGGCGCCGCCTGGACGGAATTAGCAAAGAGAAGAAGGGAAAGGAGAATTCTGAGCATTCCCACCTTAATATCTTAAGCCAAAGAGACCTAGGTTCATAGAAGCAAACGGCCCAAAATGACGTGGGTCAAATGGATTTGAGGCCCTTTTTAATCGATTTTGGGGCCGTACGTTGAGTTGTTGAGTTATTCGTTTACGAATAACTCAACAACTCAACGTACGGCCCCAATTATTCGCCGGTGGGTTGGTTGATGGCGTCGTTGAGGATGGATTGGATCAATTTGTTCCACTTAATGCCGGCTTTTTCGGCCGAGAGGGCGAAATCTTCAAAACGAGCTAAATGGGGGTTGGGA
>NVTF01000114.1 GCA_002401485.1 Elusimicrobiota bacterium
AGTGAGCCTTGCTAGATTACCGGTGTCGCTCACCGTCCGAATTGAGTGCCAGACTTGAAAAAGTTCCGCAACTCGCCCAGGCAGGTCCACCAGCTTTCTAACCCCGCAAAATCTTCTTGATTTTGCGGGGTCTTTTTTCTTCGAAAATACCCTTGAACATGGGGAATGCTGGGTTTACCCTCATGGGTAGATGCGGTTATTTGTGTTTCTATTTCTGATGTGTGTTTCCACTCCGACCTATGGCGAAGAGTCAAAGGCTCCCCCCTTCGACCTCAGAGAGGCGTTATCTCCCGACTGAAAAGAGACTAAAGAAAAGCCAGTTCCTTTAAAGGATGTTGTAGATGAGATGACCCCCGAGGAACTCAAAGCGGCGCGTGGTCGCTTGGATAGTTGGACGAAGAAAGTTATCAGCGGTGATCTGAAAGACAAAGCTTCAATCGAAGAACTCGCCAAGGGTTATCGAATGCTTGGCGCTCCCGAGGATGCTGCGTTCGTAGCCTCCCAATTGCGGAAGCTGCATCCCAAGCATCCGGTCGGTTATTCGATGGGTGCGGAGCTCATGTACGCATCGGGAGACTATGCGGGAATTTTGAACATGGCACGGCAGGTTCAACAATCAGGTGATACCGAGGTGCTTAATGATCCCGTTCTCGTTGCCCACATTAAGCTGAGTCGTGATCGCGTTGGGCCATCGGGCAATGTTGACGGTGTCGAAGAGATTGTAGGTCAGGAAGTTGATACGGATGTTGAGCCGGGAGGTTTTGCCGGGGCCGCTGACGCGGCACAAAAAAGCGTGCTGGCTAATATGCCGATTCCGATTTCCCCCGTGATCGCGAACGGGGCCGATGGTTCTCCCTCCACGACCAAGACAGCTTTGTTGACCGCTCTCACGGCCGCCGGCTCGGTGATGCTGTTCTTTGGGTTGGGCGGCAAGAAGCTCGAAGAGAAGTTTCCAAATATCAAACGAAACATGGGAATCATTGCTGGAGTTGGTGGTTTATCGACTGCTGTTGCAATGAGTGCAACAGCTCCGGCAACGGTGTCTGTGGTTCGCTCTGGAACTCAAGTTGTCCGTTCTGGGGGACAAAGGATCGGTTCTTGGTGGCGTAATTTACGTAAAGTAGAAAAACCAATAAATAGAGACGTTCTTCGAAAGCCTGAGTTTCGTAGGCAATTGAGGGACTATGCTGATGGCAACCCTTCGCAAGTAAGACAACTGCCTGATGGCAGGGTCGAGTTTCGTGCGGCGAAAGATGTTGCCAGGAAGAAGGGAATGAAGGATTGGGGGATGGCCCGCAGATGGGACCCAAAAACTGGGAAAAAGCAAACTTGGTTTGAGACGCGCGATCACGCGGGGCAAATCAGGCAAGTTCGACCTGATCTTAAAAAGACGCCAAAGTACCGATATGCTGAGTTTGACGAATTTGGTAACTATATTAGACCGAATAAATAATGCTCACTCGCAAAGAGATCATCGTTGTTTTTGAGGAATTCCTCGCGGGGAAACGTTCGCGCGCGGACGTTGAAGAATGGGCAAAGCCCTTTCATCTCGACCGGGAAAATGAAGTTCCGGAGGATAAGGTTCTATTCGACGCATTGACGGTTGCGACCGCATTAGACCTGAAATGGGGAAAGGACGCGCCTCATGAAGTTGATAAAGAGAAAGTGCGGGCCGCGATCAAAAAATTAAGGGGATAGTCGAAATCCAGGCGCGAAACTAACGCCGAGCCGGCTCGGCGTCAATCAACGGCTGCACGTATTCGTACGCCTTGCGGAAATCCGCGGGCGCGAAGGTAGGATGGTGACGCAATTGCAGCCATTGCCGGCGCACGGCCTTAAGCCATGTGAGCACGGGAACAGGCACAAACGTCCACTTATAGGTCGGCGAGGTCGAAGCTTGATCGCCTAAATGTTCGATCAAAAACTCGCGGGTCTTGATCGGGTCCAAGGACTTCAACAGGTAGTCGGCGACTTCCTCAACCAGCTTGCGAACTTCCTGGTCTAAAACTTCCTTCGAAGGATTTCCGGCCTTGAGGGCTTCCACGGCTTCCGGAAACTCCTCGATCCACAAATGAGTTACCTGTTGGTCGTGAATGCGGCGCACGGCCAAGGGTTCTTTCAAAACTCCGACCTGCACGCCGCCGTCAAACATCCGAGCGTAGAGTTCGTTGTCGAGGATCATCATATCCGCTCGGTAAAGGCCGTATTCGGATTCGTCGAACAGCTTGCGCAAAATCGCGACATTCGTTGTGATGTAAGGCAGAAATTCCGTACCGACCGCGTAATGGCCGGGGATTTTTCCCTCCGGGATATGAGCGTTTCGATCAAAAACAGTCGGGAGGATCCGTCCATACCGATGGTGGTACCCATTGGAAAACCAATACCCCACCTCGGGTTTGGCGTCCATTCGTTTCTTGAATTCTTCCAGTCGATGCGGCAGCCAAAAATCGTCGGTATCGAGATAGGTAATCCAATCGCCCTTTGCCAGCTCAATGGCGCGATTGCGGCACCACATATTTCCCATGTGGTCAAAACGAACATACTTAAATCGATCTTCGGGAAGGTTCAGCCCCTTCACAACCTCATCGGTTCCATCGGTAGAACCGTCGTCGATGATCAGACATTCAAAGTCCTGAAGCGTCTGATCGAGCAGAGTCTTCATCGCGCTGGGGAGCATATGCCCACGCTGATAGGTCGGCATGATCACGGTGAACAAAGGGGCGCTCATCAGCTCCATTATCGCATTTCTGCTATCATCGCAACGATGCACATCGTCATCGAAGAACCCCTGCACAGCGACGGGCGCGGCGGTGTCGCGGTCTACAACCGCCGCATGATCCGTCTCATCAGCGAAATGGACCCCGAAAACCAATATTCGCTGTTCACCTATTGCTGGAACCTCAAGCCGGAGGTTAAAAAACGAGTCACGCCGCCCGAGGGCGCTCGGTGGAAGCATTGGCATGCCGGTTGGCCCGAACGGCTGCTGCGGCCGCTCGAATGGAATGTTGGCATTCCCATTATTGAATCCCATCTGAAATTCGGCGGGGCTGATCTCTACCACGCCCATCGCATTCCCGCTTCCAAGTCCCTGCCGCTTGTCACAACCGTCTACGATCTTTTCTCGGTTGTTCATCCCGAATGGACCTCCTCGTGGATGACCCAACTCTTTGAAGAAATTGTTCGGCCGGGCCTGGATCGCGTCGAGCGCATCATGGCGATTTCGACCCAAACCAAGACCGATCTCATTGAACGCTGGAATGTCCCGGAAGAAAAAATCGAGGTGATCCTCTGGGGTGTCGACCGGGAACTCTTCAAACCCCTTAGCGAAGAGATTCTTGCGCCGATTCGAAAGAAATACGATCTTCCGGAACTTTACTTCGTGCTTGTCGGCCCGTTTGATCCGTGGAGCGATCCACGCCCCTCCATCCGGGCGCTCGCCAAGCTGCCCGATGCAGCACTCGTGATGGCAGGCCCGCACGGGTCTTGCTACGAAGATGCACAACGTCTTGCCGCCCAACTCGGCGTCGCCGATCGCTGCCGTTGGCTGGGCCACGTCCCCCAGCCGGAACTCGTCGGCATCTACAACGCCGCACGCGGACTTTTATTTGCCTCCGGATACGAGGGATTCGGCCTTCCAACCCTGGAAGCGATGGCGTGCGGAACACCCGTGATCACGTCCAATTCGAGCGCCTTGCCTGAGGTTGCGGGGGGCGCGGCGATTCTGGTGGACCACGACAGCGACGAACAGATTCTCGCCGGCATGACGGACCTGCTCGATAACGGCAAACACGCCGACCTCCGCGAAAAAGGACTCGCCCGCGCGGCGGCACTCACGTGGGAAGACACCGCCCGTAAGACCCTCGCCGTCTATAAGAACGCGCTGGCGGGGCGTTGAGCTCCAACTCTCCTTATTATTTCGCACTTGGCGCGAATCTCTGCTTCGCCTCAGGTTCCCTGGTTTTCGCGCGTTTTTCCCGCATCACCGGTCCGGTATGGATGAACGCGTTCAAAGCAGGGGTCGCACTATCTGCATTCGCGTTGACCGTACCCGTCATCGGAGGATTCTCCGGAGCGGGGTGGCACGGCATTGGGCTCATGCTTCTCTCAGGAGCAATCGGCCTCGGGATCGGGGATATTTTTCTGCTCAGCTCTTTCGCGCGCGTGGGTGCCGGGCGCACCCTCATGGTTTTTTCCTTTCAGCCGTTGGTTCTCGGGCTTCTCGCATTCTTATTTCTCGGCCAACCCATTGAGGGGCGTCACTTCCTCGCCATCACCTTTTTCATGTTGTGCCTCGGCTCACTGGTGATGGAAGGCCGAGGCAAGAAAGGCTCCCTCGTTCCACTGGCCCTTGGGTTCGCGCTGATCGGAATGCTTCTCGATGCGACAGGCCTCATCCTCACACGCGGAGTGTTTGATGCCT
The DNA here is from genome assembly GCA_002401485.1 of Elusimicrobiota bacterium. GTDB lineage: Bacteria > Elusimicrobiota > Elusimicrobia > UBA1565 > UBA1565 > UBA1565. Next base: position 4,421 of record NVTF01000114.1, read on the forward strand.
ATCCCTCTATGACGCCCCTGGAGGGAAATCTCCACCGTCTCACCGGCGCGGTTTTATTTTTCGGCATCTTCGCTTTATTCAAACCGATCCGTTTTGTAGAAATCATGCAAACACTCTCGATGCGCGAGCGCGCCCTGGCAGCCGTCGGGGCACTCGTCGGCACCTACCTGTCCCTCATGCTTTACCTCGCTGCAATTCAGCGCGGCCATCTCGCCTCGCTCTCAGGGATCGCAATCACCTCGACCACATGGGCATCCGCGATCGAATGCCTGCTCGAACGCAAATGGCCGTCCAAACACCTCGTCGTCGCGTTCGGATTTTTTCTTATCGGCATGTTGGTGCTGCTGCAATGAAGAACGGGTGGGAGAAACCGATCATTGAATGGCGAGAGAGTTTTGAGCGCAACCGCCGCGCTCCGTACGGGTGGCTCAGCCTCGTCGGGCTTGATTTCCTCAACCCCGGAGACAACACCGTGGGTTCGGCAAAAACCGCGCAGGTACGCCTGCCCACCCACTGCCCTCCCGAAGTCGGAATTCTCTCGCTGAAGGAAGAGTACATCATCTTCGCCCCCTCCCCTTCGGCAAACATTTATTTTCGCAACGCGTCCGTCACCGAACCGATCCCCCTCACGGCCGAGGAAGAAGACGCAGTCTTGGAAGTCGGAAATGTTCGTTTCTATGTCCTGCGCCGCGGGGATGGTTTTTGCGTTCGCATTAAGGATCCCGCCGCTCCGTCGCGACAGGGATATAAAGGAATGCAGTGGTTTGATCCTAAACCCGAATGGGTGATGTCCGGCCGGTTTTGCCCATCGGAACATCCCGAAACAATCGAGTTTCCCAACGCGTTGGGCGGCATCGACCGGGTTCTCGTTCCGGGGGCGGTAGAATTCACGCTAGGAAATCAAACCCATCTCTTGTGGGTGCAGGGGTCGCAGGATTCCGGATTTTTTATCGTCTTTGGAGACGACACAAACGGGAGAGAAACGTATCCGCCAGGCCGCTTTTTATGGACAGCCTCCCCGCGTGACAATAACGTCATCCTCGATTTCAACCGGGCTGTCAGTCCGCCGTGCGCTCTGACGGATTTTGCAACCTGCCCCTACCCGCCGGCAAAGAACCGGCTTGCGCTCCCCATTGAAGCCGGCGAACGGTTTTCCCGCTAGGTTTTTGACCGCTTCCAATCCTCGTAAAACCGGTCGTAGGTTTTATAGAAGTGTTTCTTAAAAACCGCCTCGAAATCTCCGCCGCCGCCGAGTTCCCGCAGAAATTTCGTTATCCCGATAAATCCTTTTTGACGGCGCAATTGTTCCACCATCGAGTAAGACATGTCATAGGCAAGCCGCGCCTGTTCGGGAGAAAGCCCCCTAAAGGAAGTTTTCATACGGTCGGCGGGAAAAAAAGAGCCTCGATGTCCCCGCAAGCGACTCTCCACCTCGGCAATTTTTTCCCCGGATAAAGCCTGCGCAACTCCTTCATTCATCCAAATCGGACAATTCGGCGCGGTCCGGTAAATGACAGCGTGAGCGTACTCGTGAAAAACGATGGTTTTTAAGCGCGCGGGGTTCTGATTGTAGTCTCCCAATGGAATTCGAATTTTCCCATCAAACAGGCCGCCTGACCAGGAATCCGGTTTTAACGACGACTGATAATCATCCGTGTCGTAGAAATGAACCTGAACCCGGTCACCGGGACGGGGCTTCATAAAGAAATAACGCAGGGTATGGAGGGTGGCCTGATCCAAAAGAATCGCGATGCGGGCTCGCGCGTTTTTAAATTTTGATTGCTTCTCGCCGCGATAATAAAAATCAAAAAAGAGCGATAGGTTTTTTGTCAGCCCGTCATCGGCGCGTGCCCGTTCCAACAATTCCTGAGCACCGGGCGCTGCAGGATCGATCCTCAATGCCGATTTGATTGCCTCCACGGCGGCCTGTGATCGCCCCTGCTCAAAATAAATGCGGCCCAAAAGCAAATACGCGTCAGGCCGCGACGGGAATTCGATAAGCGTCTGTTCAAGACGCGCGGAGCCAATGGAAGCGGGGTCATGGTTCTCCCGGGATCCTCGCCTTCTTCAATAGACTCGGTAGAAAGCTCCACGGAAGGGGGCGCTTCCTTGATCTCAACGCGCTCTGTTGAAATCCTTTGCAAACCGAAAAAAACCGCGGCGGAGAGCCCTCCAACAGTAATCACAAGCGACGAGAGGCGGATTTTCATAACCAGTCCAGTGCAGCCATCGATTTCTTAAGGGGCGTTTAAGTTAAAAATAACGTCTCCCTTCACCGGCGAAAAGAGCCGCTTGCGCCCCTTGCCTTTCACGTCCAGGATGTCAAAAACAACGGGAATACCCGTCCCATCCTGCAGGATGGGCGTATTCTGCATATGATAATGAAGGTGCGGCTCCGATGAGTTTCCGGAGTTCCCGCATTGACCCAGGGGTTGCCCGGTTGTCACCCGGTCACCCTTTTTAACACGGACCGATCCCTGCTTAAGGTGCGCAAAAACCGACACCTCATGGTCCCGATGCTTTACAACAACGGCATTGCCCAACGCGGAGTAAGGATTTAACGAACCCGGCCTGTTGTCGCGAACCCCCGTAATCACGTCCGTGACAAGACCTTTCCCAAACGACCGGATTTCGCGCCCGAAACAATAATAGTCCTCATTTTCGTCCGACTCTCCACGACGTGTTTTAGAGCCGCGGCCAACCCCTAGGATGTCGAATGCCCAGCGTTGATTGCGCGTTTGGGCGTGGTGGTTCTGTTCCAACGTCGCACCGCCCCAATAAATCAGCCACCGCCCCTGAAGCGGAAACGTAATCTTCGTTTGATGACTCTCGGGGACGGGAATCGGTTCAACATGCGGAAGAAACCACATGCCGGCGATTTTCCCGTCCGCGAGCAAAACGAGCTTCAAATCAAGAATTCCGCGCTCCAAATGGAGCGGGATCAATCCGGTATTGGGCGCCAAGACTTGAAGTTTTCCAAGCCGGGCAATACGACCGTGCTCGCGCCAAAGTTCGCCAAAAACTTCCTTGGCGGCATCCGGCGAAAACGCTTTGTCCATGGCCGGCGTGAAGAGTTCACGCATGGCGCCGTCAGCGCCGTCGTTGTAGGCGCCCATCACGCGTTGGGAGGCGGTCGAAAAATCAGGAGCAGCCTCGACCGGGGAGCCGGCCACCACCAGCGCGAGCAAGGCCCAACGCATTAAGAATCCTTGCGGTATTCGCCGTAGACAAAGGATTCGTTGGCCTTGCCGGCGATGCGATCATTGTCCGTGGTGAGGAACCAGCGTTTCGCCCCGTCAAAACCACTTAAGGCATGGCGAGCCCCGACCAGCGCCTTCCACAATCCTCTCCCGCGATAACGAGGAAGCACGGCCCCACCGAACAATTCAGCAGAGGTTCCGGCAGTCGCAACCGCGCCGACCGCAATCGCCTTCCCTCGGCGTTTGATCACCACGAGTCGAGTATCGGCACGTAAGGCTTTCTGGTAGCGTGCGACGCGGTCCATAAACTTATTGTCAAGGCTGAAGACCTTCTTCGTAATCGAACGATACGAACGATGCAATCTCGGATCAAAAAAATCGCCGAAAAGGATCTCGTCCCCCAATCGACCTTCAAAAGGCAACGGGGTTGTCCACACATTTACCGTATGCAGCGTATCAAGATCCCATCCATTGGCCCGAGCGGCCTGCGTAAACCGTTTAAGGAAGGGGTCCTTATCGGTCAACACCCCAAAATACGGTTGGGCATGTTTCTTTTTCTGAAACCACGATTCGAGGGCCTGAAAGGCCCATTTGGACGGCGCGGTTTTACCGGCGAAGACGGGCGAAACATGAAAATCGAGCCAGAACGGACACGCGTACCCGGTCAAACCCGGAGCGGGTTTAATTTTCCAATGAGGGGCGAGACGATTGCAAAATGCGCGATAGGCACTAATGGCTTTCATGGGCGTATTATACTCGTGATATAATGGGGTCGTGAACCATCCCCCTTCCGCTCTTCGAAGTTTCTCAGAAATCAAAAGGCTAATTTCCAACGCACCTGTTTTGCTCGGCTTGGATTTCGACGGTGTGCTCGCGCCGATTATAGGCAATATTCCCCGAGCGGCTGCCGGACGCCCCGTCCAGCAAATTCTGCGCAAACTCAACCGCAGAAAAAAAATCCGCATCGCGATTGTGACCGGCCGACGCCTCGGTGAAATTAAGAAGAAGATTCCGATCCCGGGACTCGCCTATTCAGGCAATCATGGCTTGGAAATAGAGGCGGGCAATTACAGGTTTCTTCACGCCAAAGCAAGACGGGCCGAGAAAATTATTCCGGCACTAGCCGATGAACTCGAAAACGCCCTGATCCCGTTTCCAGGGGCGGAAATCGAACGCAAGGAAATCTCGCTTTCGATGCACACACGACGCTGCACCGCACGCCATGCGGCTAACGCCCACCGGACCGCCCTGCGAATTATCAGCAACGCCTCGCAGCGCCTGCGAACGCATTCAGGCACCCGCGTACTGGAAATTCAGCCGAATGTCCGATGGAATAAAGGCGACGCCTTCACTATCCTCCATGAGAAGATCGGGGGCACGCCAATCTTTCTGGGTGACGACCTTGGCGATGAATGCGCATTTAAGACCGCGAACACCCGCGGCGGTTTCGGGATTCGCGTCTCCCCGCGGGGAGACACGATCGCGCGCTACCACATCCCTTCTCAACGGGGCGTTCTGCGTTTTCTTGAGCGCATCGACGCGCTCCAACGTTAGGAAAGGAAAGAACCGATCGCCGAGAGCGCCTCGGCATCCGCGTCGTCTTGCGTAACCCCGGTTTCCTTCGTCCGCTTAACCGTGATCTGAAGGGAATGGTTTCCCGTCTCAACCACATGCAGGGATTTCTTCGTCTTCATCTTCTTCATAACACCCTTAAGGGTGTCCAGGGAACACAAAGGGTCGCGGGTTCCCTGTACGAACAATATCGGAGTCTTTAGTTTCCTAAGGACCTCATCTCTCAGCCCCCCTTTGGGAGAACCCAGCGGATAACCGAGGCACACCAAGGCATCAACGGATTCCTCCAAGGCGAGGTGGCACCCTACCCGTGAACCCATCGATTTCCCGATCAGTACCACGCGTTTCGTACCTTTTCGTTTCGCGCGGAGCATCTCCCGGTGGGCTTCGATCAATTTGGGAAGCCGGTCCGGCGCCCGGCGCCCCGCTTGCATATAGGGGTAATCGAATGCGACCACGGTCCCGAACTTCGCCAACCGTTTTTTCCAAGCCTTCATCCAATCCGAGGAGGACCCCGCACCGGCGCCGTGAGCGAATAAAAAGAGAGTCTTCATTGGTTTCGATACTCCGCTTCTTCCCGTTTGTCGAAATGCCGACGCGGATTGTGCATAACAAAACGCACCTTCGCCTCAAGGCTGGACGGCGCTTCATTGAAGTCCCTGATTTCAAAAGGGGTCAACGTCATATGAATTTCGGAAATTTCGCGGTCGCGCAAAGGGATCGACAACCAAAGGCGCCCCGTCTTATCTTCTTCGACGGAAAACCGCTGCGCCGCGTCTTCGTACAGGGTGATCATCGCCATAATGCGATTAAACCATTAAAAGCGCGAGCGCGGCCTGAACCAGACTTAAATGAGTAAAGGCCTGCGGGTAATTCCCCAATGCGGTCCCATCAGACGCTAATTGTTCGGAGTAGAGACCCAGCGGACCCGATCGCTTCAACAAACGCCGGAAAACCTTCGTCGCTTCATCCTTCCTGCCGGCACGCGCGAGGGCTTGCACATGCCAAAACGAGCACATCGTAAACGTGCCTTCCTCGCCCGGCAGCCCATCGATCAAATTTTCTTGACCTTTGTAGCGATAAATCATACCGCCAACACCCAATTCTTTTTCAATGGCACGGATCGTTCCCATAAAGCGCGGGTCGGTGGTGCGCACAAAACCGAGCATGCCGATCTTGAGGGTGCTCGCATCAAGATCCCGATGGCCGAAGGCCTGCAAAAAACATCCGCGCTCCGCATCATAACCACGCTTAAGGATTTCTTTGCGCAAGGAGCGGCGCTCCTGCCTCCAGATTTCAGCCCGTTTTTCCCATCCGAAACGGGAAGAAAGTTTGATCGCCCGATCAAACGCGGTCCAGCACAAAACCTTCGAATAGACGAAATGACGCCCGGCCCCGCGGATTTCCCAGA
>NVTF01000115.1 GCA_002401485.1 Elusimicrobiota bacterium
TGGTGCCGCTGATCGCGGTGGCGGCTGGACTGTGCAGGCTTGTCATCTTCTCCTCCATAAATTAAACGCTCAAATCCCTCGCGGATTCTCCCAACAACGGCATAGTCCACGACTCTCCGCGCGCGGCGTAAAAAATACCCAGAAGGGAGAGAACAAAAATGATCGTTTCGCCCAGTTGCCAAAGCATGACGCCCAAAAACGGCAAGGCGCTCATCACCAGCAGAAAAAGCCCGCCGACAAACAACAGCAGTCCTTGCCGGGCATGGCCGAGAATAAATTCGTCGTCGCGCTTGGCGAACAACGGAATCAAGCAGAGAAAACTCAGGTAGCTGATGGCGGACCAAAGACGGCGCGTGGGCACAATGCTCACGGGCGCTTCCGTCTCCCTATCGTCCAATAACTCAACCTTGTTCATTCTATCTCCTTGGGTCAGCGAACTTTCTTAAAGTACGGGATACCCTCACGATCAAGAATGGGCGTAATCTTTTGAACCGGAATCGCAAATCCGATATCGGCGGTCAAATCCGGGGACGCCGCAATCGCCGAGTTAATGCCGACGACCTCCCCCTTAATATTCACCAGTGGGCCGCCGCTGTTTCCCGGGTTCACGGAGGCATCCGTCTGCAGCAGGCCGGTATACTCCGTGCCGTTAATGAGCAAGGACTGGCGCTTCGCGCTGACAATGCCGGCGGTCACACTTTGGTCAAGGCCGAAGGGACTGCCGATCGCCATGACCCAGTCGCCCACCAACAGCTGGTTGGAGCTGCCAAAAAGAACGGTCGGCAATTGCGTCTGAGACTGCACCTTTAGGACCGCCAAATCCAAATGGGGATCTTGAAACACAACATCGGCGGCATAGAGATGCTGATGCAGTTTGTCAAAACGCGTCACACGAATATCGACGGCCCCGGCGATCACGTGATAGTTGGTCAACAGAAATCCGGTGTGATCGAGGAAAAAGCCCGAACCCATCTGAGTGGGCGCAGCGTTTTGCGGGACACCATTGGCGTTGGGGGCACCGTTGTCCAAGGTCGCCATGATGCTCACCACGGCGGGTTTGACGATGGCCACGGCGTTGGCAAAACTTTCCTGCTGGATCACGGCCACCTTGCGGCCCCGCGTGTTATTAGCCACACGTTTGAGACGAGGCTGGCCGGTCGCGCGGGCCCGCTCCGCCATACGATCACGCGGGGCGCGCAGGGTGGTAAAAAGAAAACCCAGAGTCGCCACGCCGATCAGGCCCCACGCCCATAACGGCACACCGGAAGGAAGCAGCGGAGAATTCTTTTTCTCCGCCTGAGGCGCTTCCTTCGGGAGTGCCGTTGACGTCATAAGGGTTGGTCCGTCGTCATCGCCACCCCGCAGCGGGGACATGAGAGTTTGCGCGCATCGACGCCTTGTGGATTGTGCATGCGAATACCGCATAAGGGGCAGGCGACAAATCCGGCCTGCTGCGGTCTAAACTCACCCGCCGCGGGCATGCCGCGGGCGATGGGCAGAGCCGCTCGCGGGTCGCGCGCACGGACCCGCTGCACTTCCTGCATGCGAACGGTGATGCGCCGCATCGTGCCCGCACGGCGAATACGAACCTGCACGCGTTTTTCTTTACGCGTACCGGCCGCCAAACGAGCCAATTTATCCGCACTCGTAATGCGTCGATGATTAAATCCCGTTATAAAATCTCCGGACTTCATTCCGGCACGGGCCGCGGTCGAATTCGCCTCAACCCCGACGACCGCCAATCCGCTCGGCCGGTCCAGCACAAAAATTCCCATCTGCGGAATTTCGACGCCCATGAGCGGCGCCGCCGCCATACCGCCGTTCATCGCCGCCATGCCGCCGTTCATCGCGACCGGAGCCCCGACAATTGCATTGTTTCCGCGGCGCAGATCTTCATTGGCGTTTCTGCCGCGGCGCCTGTTTTCGTTGGCGTTTCGCCCACGACGGATATCCCGGTTGGCGTTTCTGCCGCGGCGCCTGTTTTCGTTGGCGTTTCTCCCGCGAGGCGTGCGGCGAAGATCACGATTGACGGGCATGCCGGCGGCCAAAGGCGTCATCATCACGCCGCCCATTTCCCCTTCGCCGATCATCACATTCATTCTCACGGCTTTGCCGTTGCGCAGCACTTTTACGGGAACGCGTTTTTCTTCCCGGGCGGCGCGGACCAACTTAAACAACTGAGGGACATCGGTCACGGCGCGGTGGTCGAATGTCGCAATCACGTCGCCGTGCTGGAGACCCGCACGCTTGGCGTGTGATCCTTGCCCGACCACGCCCACAAAAACGCCGTCAAATCCTTCGGCGACCGACATGCCGACACGCCGCAGCACCACTGCGCGCATCATGTCGATGGCGGGAACCGCCCGGCTCGAAAAGGGATGGCAGCTGTGGCACGGTCCGCGCTCGCCGTGCGGCGGAGTCACCTGCGCGCGCGCGTCACCCGGCAAGGGCATGAGATCGGGCACAAAGGCGACCGGGCTCACCGCAGTCATGCCGCCTCCCCCCGCCATCGCGGGCGAGGACATCGGGTGGCAATTATGGCACGGACCCCGATCGCCATGCGGCGGCCGGGTGCAGGTGTTGCCGAAATCAACAGCGCAGGACGGAACCGCCGGCAGGCCGGGGATGGCAACGGCCTGAGCCATGATCGGCTGCGGGCCAGCCTTCATGCCATGACAATTGTGACAGGCACCGCGATCGGGGTGCGGAACACGCGTGCAGGTATTATTAAAGTCAACGGCGCACGGGGGTAATTTCGGCAGGCCGGGGATGGCGACCTGCTGTCCCATCATCATTTGTTGTCCGCCCATCATCTGCTGGCCCATCATCTGCTGGCCCATCATCTGCTGGCCCATCGGCTGCTGCAGCATCGGTTGGCCGCCCTGCGGGGTTCCCGCGCCGGTTCCGGTTCCAACGGGATGGCAATTATGACAGCGACCGATATCGCCATGCGGCGGAACAATCGTAAAGCGGGCATCGGCCGGCAACGGGGGCGGCTCCGGGGTTCCGGGCAGCGCCGCCATGCGGTTGGCCGCCGGCATCGTGTTCATGGCCGGCATGTTGTTCATCGCCGGATTGGCTCGTCGACGGGCCACGGTGCCATGAGACAAGGCGGCCGCCATGCCCGCACGCATCGCCGCGTGCACGCCGCCACCGCCGCCCAAATTCGCGGCGCCGTCGTGAATCGTAATATTCTTCTTCTGCTCGTTTCGGTAAATCAGCGTCCAGCCGACGACAAATACAATCATCACGCCAAGGATGGAAACCATGGTCTTCCAGTTTCCCTCGCAATACCCCTCTTCGTTTTCGCCGTGCCGTTCTGCGGGCCCGTCCTCATCGCTGACACCGATGTCTTCAATCAAGGTGCCGACGTCGTGCTTTTTCTTCACAGGTTTTTTCTTTTTGTCACCCGCACTCATATCGAGTTGTCTCCACCGTAAAACGATTTCATGTGTTCAAATCTCATCCCGCCGCCCCGTTAGTCCCGCGTATGGTCAGGTTCGGAAGGAAAGGAATCGGAACCCGGTTCAGAAGTCCGCGCAAATGATTGGCAGGCACGCTCGCGCCGTCACGCACCAACACCCCCACTACCTCGCCGGAGCCGTTGACCAGCGGTCCGCCAAAAAATCCTTCTCCGGTGCGCATGCTGGGGTTAATGGCCGCGTTGCGTCCCACCGAACTGACAATACCCGCGACGGTAATCGGCTTCATGCCCATCGGACTGCCCACCGCGAGAATCCAATCGCCCATGCGCACGCGCGAGGAATCCCCGAGCATCGCCGTCGGCATCGCTGTTTTGTTGTTCGTTCGCAGCACCGCCAATCCGTGCGACGGGAAAACCTCGACCACGGTGGCCTCGTAGACGTGGGTATGGCCCTGATCAAACCGGGTGACCTGAAAACGCGACACCGCCTTTACCGTTTCCGCCGTGGTGATGATATAGCCGGCGGGGCTGATCACAAATCCTGTGCCGTGTCCGCGCCAAGCGTGACCGGGAGTTCCCGCACCGTCCGCGCCGCCCTGGGGCTGCACGCCGGCGTAGCCGCGAATGCTCACAACCGTGCGCTTCACAACGGAGACCGCCTCGTTAAAATTAATTTGCTGGGCGACTATATGCCCTTCCGGGGGACCCTGCATCGGTGTGATGTCGGGACCGGCTTGATGGGCCATCGGGGCCTGAACGCCCCTCTCAAGAATACCGAGGATCTCCCGCTCGATTTGTTTGGTCTGCTGGGAAGCGATGATGGAGTAGACGACAAAAATAACGCCCATGACGACCGCTGAGAAAATCCAGCCGGCCACCCCGGACCCTTCCTTCAATTTGCGACTTCCCGCGCGCGTACGAGTCTTATCACTCATTACGTGCAGAGGCACCCCTTCGCAATTTTTCGTTTAAGATACGTCGACTTTCCACTGCGTCCGTCAAAGCGACGGCGGCGCTGCGCGCCCGCCGAGGGTCCCCGTACTCATGATATTGGAAGGTCTTGACGCAAGCTTCCCCATAAGCACGAGCCGTGCGCAAAGCGATGGTTTTTGTCTCTGACGGGAAGCCATCCGCTACCGTCGTCATGGCACGCACCATAACATCCGCTTGTTGATCTATTACTAAAATTTCGCGAATCGGGAGGGTGCCGCTTTCAAACAAAACACTGCTGTAACGCAAGGCCGCCTCGACGGGCTCAAAGCCATCGGCGAAATCTTCGATTGATGGCGGGGCCACATCTTCAGGAACCAAAGAGGTCTCAATAACGCCATTTTTAATAGATCGATCACTACGGGTTGGGGCCCGCTGCCGTAACTCAGCGGTATTCATTTCATCCACCTGACGCCCTGCAATGCGAAAGATAATCCGAGCGGCGCTGGCGAAGAGACGGCTGAAAAAAAAGATGAACGAGCCGACAAGCTCAATCGCTCCGCCCAATATTCCGCCGAATATGCCAATGACATCACCTTTACTGTATTCCTTGACCGCTATTTTAGATTCCCCCGCTCTGCGGGAGCGTCATGCCCTTTGGGATGAGTGCCGGATCCACAGCCGCACCATAGGGCATGGACGCGGTCGGAGTCTCAGGCGCCTTCAAAACCGATACCCGAACACCCCCGGGAACCTGCTTCTGCAACTGGGGCATCCGAGAATTATCCGCGAGGTAATAGTCCTTCCGCGGGAAGCCGTAAAAATAATTAAAAATCCCCGAGGGGAAGGTCTCCCGGATGGTGTTGTACTGCCGTGCGCTGCGTATATAGTTTTCGCGCATGGTTGCGATGCGGTCCTCGGTGGTCTCAAGTTTGTCCATGAGATCTTTGTAGCTCTGCATGGCTTTGAGCTGCGGGTACTGCTCGGCCAAGGCCATCAATCGTCCGAGCGCCGAGGTAAGCTGTCCACCGGCTCCCTTCATGACGCCTTTCATGGCACTCGGATTTGCAGAAACCTTCTTCAGATCCAGCATGCTTTTTTGCAGAGCACCGACCGACTTCGACAAGGAATGCGTATCGGCGACGTAGTTGAACATGCGCGCTTCGTGGAGCGCGTATTCTCCGGCGACTTCAACAAGAGCGGGAATAAGGTCGGCCCGCCGCTGATACTCTTTATCGATCTGGCTGAGTTCGGCTTTGCACTTTTCATCGTAGAAGACGAACTCATTGAAGTAGAACACCGCTCCCGCCGAGAAGATCAAAATCAGCACACCCGCCGACATGCAGGCCTGCACTTCGAGCTTGGTGAACTTCTTAAATTTCTTGGGGACCGGACGTTTGGGGATGTCGAGTTCTTTACCGTAGAGTTTGCGGACCTCGTCGCCGATGCGCGCACGCGGGCGCTCTCCATCGGCGAGAAGGGATTTCAAATCATCTACGGATCTGACGTGCTCGACTGACATCGCTCTTATTTGTTTTCTAGAGCAACAGCCTTCTTAAACACATCCAGCGCTTCTTCACGGTCTCCCTTGGAGTCCAAGGTAAATCCCAAGGAGAAGTGATAATGCGCGTTTTGGGGACTGATCTCGATCGCCTGCTTAAACTCCGACACGGCTTTCGGATAATCCTTTTTCTTGTCATAGGCCAGACCCATCTGGTAATGGATGTCGGGCGAAGTGGGGTTGGCGGCCAATCCTTTTTTCAGAGCGGCGATGGCCTTGGCCGGCTGCTCGAGATGCGCGTAGATTTTCGCGAGCTCGGTATAGAGGTCGGCATCGGGAGAAAGCGCAACCGCTTTTTCGAATTCTTCCTGAGCCTGGGGCAGATGTTTCTGCGCGAGATGCGCACGACCCAACAGGGTATGGATCTCAGCATCATCGGGAGCGTGCTCCGCCGCCTTGGTGAGCATGTCGACAGCCTGGGAATAATTTCCCTGTTGTTCGTAGGACGTGCCCATGTCTTTATAAATTTCCACCGCACCTTCGGGGTTGAGACTCAACGCTGATTTGTATCCATTGATCAAAACCCGCCCCGCATTGCGCATGCGCATGCCGAAAGACTTCATGAAAAACGTCAGGTTGTCGTCCACGATACGACCTCCACTCTACTTCAGTAATTTTTTATCCGTCGGTTTGCAGTATCAATAAATCGAATCACTAATGATATCTCAACTAGATAGACTAATGATACTAATAAAGATAATTATACTAACCCCAAGCCTCGGAGTTGCCAATAGGTATTTTGCGTTCTGGAAATTTTCTATCCCACGAGGAGGGTTTAAAAACAATCCCGCGATGTTTGGGTAGGAGAATTTGGAGGGCGCGTGCATCGGTCTTTTGGTAGTGGTTCCGTTTTGCTTGCTCGGCGTTATCTTACATCCATTGCAACAATATTTCAAGGCCTACGGCATTTTTCACAAATAGGTCCTTTGCCACGGATAGATCCTTCTCAATCTCAATGCCTCCTGGGGATCACGCGCCGAAAAACGGCACCCCGAGGGGAACATCGGAGCCGTTATTATTTAAAATTGAGCCAGATTTTAATGAGATAGGCTCCAAAGGTCCCATTTCTTATTGAGACTTGCCCGGTTTTTATTGGGATTGTAGGGTTAAATCTTATTGCCCGTCAGGACAATCGCCCCGCAGGCGATGCGGGCGCCGGCATTTCCCAGGGGCTGGGAGAAGTCGTCAGCCTTTGCGTGCAGGATCACACCGCGGCCCGCGACGTTCAGCAGGCCCTTGGTCAAGCTCATGCCGGCGATAAAAAGCTTGAGCACGGCCTGACCGTTTGCGCCGACCCGGATATTGCCAAGGTCGCCCACATGGGCGTGATGGGGCCCTCCCTGAGGCAGAAAGCCGTGTGCCGCCCCCATCGGATTAAAATGGCTGCCGGCAGCCTTGCCTTTATTGCCGCAGGAACCGAACTCATGAATATGAAAACCATGCAGGCCCGAAGGGGCCTTCGCCAACGAAACCGTGATTTGCAGTCCGCCGTTGTGTTCCACCAAGTACATCATGCCCGTGATCCCAGAATTGATCCCATTGCCGTGCAGCACTGCCTCCCCGCGCGCCCTTGCGAGCGCATTAACAGGAAACATGCAGGCGAGGGAAAACAGTCCCGCGATCAGGGCTCGCTGCATCAACCCTTAGAGTGTGTCCCGTCGCAGTAAGGCGCGTTGCCGGACTTTCCGCAGCCGCACCAGGCAACCGTCTTCGCTTCTTCAATCTTCACGATGATAGGCCGCTTCATCGAACGGTTGCGTCCATGCGAGCCGTCGCAATACGGGGCCTTCGCGGACTCGCCGCAGGTGCAATAGGCGACGGTTCCCGGCTTTTCTTCTTTTACGTGCGGTGATGTTGCAAAAGGCATTGTGAGTTTTCTCCTTTGATTTCTTAAAACGATTAGGTCAACGCCGTGGGGTTTACTTCATTCCCGGCACGAAGAGCCAGCCAGCCTACCGAAATTCGATAAATCACCCAGACGCAGGTTCCCAGCAAAATCGGGTAGCCGATCAAAAGCCCGCAGGTCGCGAGTCCAACGACAGTGCCGAGAATGCTCAACCAAAAGGTACGCATCTGCCAGCGGAAGTGGCTTTCCTGCAGGGTGCCGCCCACGGATTCCATCTTGGCGTAATTCAAGGCAATAGCAACGAGGTAGGTGATCCCCAAGAAAAAAGAAACTGCCTGCAGCGCGTAGACCATCGTCGCCAGGCCTGTGTCCGATACTCCATCCTTCCCGATCGCTTTCCCACTCATTTCTTCTTCTCCTTAAACTCCTTGATCTTCAGCTTCCCGTATTCGTCGTAGTAGCTGTCCCCCACTTCGCCCAAAAACGAAACGATCTCTTTGCCTGCGGATTTAACCTTCGACAAGGCACCGCCCTTGGCCTTGCCGTCCTTCTTCTTCGGCTCTGGAGCGGGTTTGCCCTTCGCTCCCCGCATCTTGCGAAAGCCCCAACTCCAGACGCTGTCAACCGCATGCTGCGCCACTGCAAAACTATATCCGAGAAACTTCCCGACATCCTTACGGTTGCTCATGCACGGGGAGTTACTGGAAAAGCTGCACCACCGCGAGGGCTGATACCGCCGTCACCGCGCCGGACAATGCGCCGACCGGACCGAACAAAATGCCTCCGACCGCTGCGCCGATGACGCCAACAGTCACACTCTTTCCGACTTTGTCATACATTTCCTGCATCGGACGATAATGGCACATTGCTTCCTTCCCCCGCAATGCTGCCCCTCCTGGATGAATTTAAATAGAACGAATCGAGTACAAAAACACCGCGGCCACCGCGACCGGACAAATAAACCGGACACAATTCATCCACGGGACAAACAAGGAGGTAAACGGAGAGTCCTCCCCAAACTCTTTACGAACAACATTCGGGTCCATTCTAAAGCCAACAAAAAGCGCTGTGATTAAACCGCCGATCGGCAGCGCCCAATTGGTAGAGAGATAATCCATCGACTCAAAGAAGTTGCGATTGTCAACGACAATCCAATCCCAAAGCACTCCGCCCGACAACGCGGAAGGGATCGCCAGGGCAAACACGGAGGCGGCCGCCACGATCGTCGCTTTCTTCCGGTCCCATTCCATCACATCGATTAATGATGAAACCAGAACCTCCAGGAGTGATATCGCCGAGGAGAGGGCCGCGAATGCGAGCAAGTTAAAGAATAAGAAGGAGAAGATCCATCCACCGGGCATTCGCTGAAACAACATGGGCATGGTTTCAAAAATCAGGCCCGGCCCGCTCTCAGGGTCCATACCGTAGGAAAAAACCACCGGAAAAACGATCAAACAAGACAACAGAGCCACAAAGGTATCCATCACCGAAACAGCAATAGCGGAGCCCACGATGTCGGTGTCCCGCGGCAGATAACTCCCGTAGGTAATCATGATTCCTTGACCTAAACTCAAGGTAAAAAAGGCATGGCCCACGGCTTCCATCACTCCGCCGGCGCTCATCAATTCAAAATGCGGCAAAAACACGAAGGAAAAAGCTTCGGTAAAACCAGGCAGCGATGTCACCCGTAAAAAGAGAATGCATAATACTCCAAACAAGGCGGGCATCAAGATAATCGACGCTTTTTCGATTCCCTCCCGCACTCCGGAAAAAACAACAGCTCCCGTGATGGCCAGAAAAACTCCCGACCAGAAAACGTTGAGCGCTCCGCTTTCATACACCCTTTGAAAATGAGCCCCCACTGCGAAGGCATCGGCGTCACCGGCGAAGTTGGTTACGGACAACAGCACATAATGCAGCGCCCAACCGGCGGCAACGCTGTAGAACGAAAGAATGCCCAACGTCGTCGCCACCTGAAACCAGCCCGCAAAACGCCACGGCCCCCGGGGGGTGCTCAGCATGCCAAAGGCCGAAGCAGCCGAGGCCTGCGAGGCGCGCCCCATGGCGAATTCCCCGACCATGATCGGAATGCCCAAAAACATAATGGACAACACATAGATCAGAACAAAAAGCCCGCCCCCGTTTTCACCGGCGATATAGGGAAATTTCCAAATATTTCCAAGACCGACCGCCGAGCCCGCACAGGCGCAGAGAAACCCGAATTGCGACGACCACCGGCCGCGCGGAGCAAACCGGATAAACGGCGACGGCGGGGGTGCCGACGCGGGAGCGCTGGGACAGCCGAAGGGACTCACGTTATGCGCCGACCTCCGAAGGATTGATCAAGGCATAGGCAAACGCGGCCAACGCGCCGCCCATCATCGGTCCCACAATAAAGATCCAGACGCTGGAAATCGCCTGCGCGCCCTGGAACAAATCAACGACCGCGGAAGCGATCGCAATAGCAGGGTTAAAGCACATGCCGATATGGGCAATGGCCGCCAAGGTGGCCCCGATGGCCAAACCGAAATACTGATTGCCTTCGGTTGCTTTGGAGGTCGCAACGTTAAGAATCACGAAGCACAACACGAAGGTCAACAGCGTCTCCTTGAACAATGTGCCCATGGCCGAACCAACGCCGGGAGCGATGATGATGCCCGTGAATTCCCCCTCCAGCATGAACACCGTCAGGCATGCGGCGAAGGCGGCCAAGGTTTGCACCGCCATGTAAAAAATCATCTCGGGGCCCATTTTTCCGCGCAGGGTCACCGCCGCCGAAACAGCCGGATTGTAATGCGCGCCCGAAAGCGGGCCGCCCATATACACCAAGGCTCCCAGGAC
>NVTF01000116.1 GCA_002401485.1 Elusimicrobiota bacterium
GTGTTTTTGTTGCACCGCGAACGGTAAAGTCACCGCCGTTGTTGACAGTCAGCGGGTACTGACCGACAGCGGCACCCAACGCAAGAACGAGGTGAGCGGTTGTGTCGGCTCCCAGTACATCCGCCTCGGTTCCCATGTCGAGGTGGCCGCCCGCGTTGATCGTCACGTCGCCGCCGACAATCGTCATGCTGGAGAACTGGGCGCGCGCGAAGTAAAGCGATCCGTTTACGGTCATCGTGCTTGAGGTTGCGGTGTCGGTATCGACCGTGACAATATGGGTCGCCGTGATCGTTGTTGGGTTGCACGCCGTCGGTATATAAGGCGTGTCCCAGGTTGCGGGATCGCTCCAGAGGCCGGTGCCGACGCTGGTGACCGGATCGCAGGAAAGATTTCCGATGGTGTCGATGAAGACGGTGTAGGACGTGGTGGAGACATTGCCGGCGAAGTCCGACCAAACAAGCGCAACCTGGTTGGTCAACGACAATGGACCGGAGGATTGGATCAGTTCGATATTGTTGGCCTGGAGAATTTGGCTGCTGGTGGTTCCGTTCGCTCCGCTCATCGTGACGCTGGAAGCATCCACCGGACTCCACGTGACGCCGGCGTTCGTTGAATAAAGAACCGAAAACGCGTCTCCGTTGTGATGCGCGTGCAGCTCAG
Organism: Elusimicrobiota bacterium; assembly: GCA_002401485.1. Taxonomy (GTDB): domain Bacteria; phylum Elusimicrobiota; class Elusimicrobia; order UBA1565; family UBA1565; genus UBA1565. The sequence goes on from NVTF01000116.1 coordinate 661, forward strand.
CGTTGTGGTAGTCCGCCAAGATTTGTGAGGACGAGCGCGTGATCCGCCAAATCTTCAGTTCATCGAGCGTGCCGGAGAAATGACGGTTGTCGGTGCCGTGGTCGCCAATCGACACATCGGTGGTGCTGTTGAAGTTGCCAGTATAGGCGGTTGCCAATTGATGCTGCAGCGCCCCGTCCATGTAGAAGCGCAGCGTTTGGCCTTCTTTCACGCCAACGAGATGATGCCAGGCGCCATCGCCAAAGATTTCGATGCTGGGGTTTGTTTGTGAGGATATTGAATTGGAATCGCGCATCTGGAAATAGGCGCGTGATGGATTGCCTGTGCAGGTGATATGGAACCCGACGTTTCCTGAGGTATACCGGCTGAACATAACCTTGTCCTGGGTGGAGCAATCCTGTGTGGATTTGGCCCAGACCTCGAAGGTAAGATTTGCGCCCGCGGCGTCGCCAAAGTCGAAGCGGTTTGCTGTATCGGGGATATTGATTGATTGGTCTATTCCGTCAAAGAGCATGCCGCCGCCGAAGCGACCCTGTACCCAAAGGGGGTCGTTCTCGGTGGAGCCGGTATAGGCGTTGCTGGACGCGTCGACGGCAGCGATTCCGGAGGCATCATCGAGACGCCAATGAGCGATCAGCGCATGCGGGTAGCCTGTTGAGGTCATGAGTCCGGCGAGAGCATCCGAGACATTGAGGCGCATGCTGACGATATTGGTGGAGCGGTAGATGGGATTGTTGGGATCTCCCCATGTTGCGGTGGTATCGGTTGAGATTTGCGGCGTATCAAAGGAGGGCTCAACGGTATCCACCGTGAACGAGAATTCGGTTGAATTGACCTGCCTGCCGATCACACGGTGAACGCGCCAATGGTAGGTCTGACCACTAGCAAGCGTGGCGGTCGATTGGTAAAAGCTGTTCGCCGTTTGAGAGGATGCGATGATCGCTGTGAATCCTGCATCGGTTGCGAGTTCGACCACATGTTCGCCATTAAACGACGGCGTCCAAACGAGAACAGGATGGGTCGTGCCTACATGCACGGTGTTCGCCGGTCCCACGAGACTCGGCGGCGGGACCGTATCCACTAAAATAGAGTACGCACCGGAAGCGGTTGTGTTTCCCGCCCGGTCGGAGGTATAGAATCGAATCTGATTGGTCGCTCCGCAATTCTGCACGCCCGCGCAGGTCTCCGTGTTGGTTGAACTGACAAGGTCCAGCTGCACCGCCAGATTTTCCAAGGCGAGCGTGCCATCCGTGCCGGTCAACGTTGTAGTGGCGACCGAAGTGAGTTCGAGCACATCACCGATGGCGCCGGTGCCGCCTTGTGCTGCGTAAATGCGGTCGTCAAACGCCAGGACTTCCCATAGCTCATCCTCCGGCCCTTGGTAGGAAATGATCCAATCGCCGGGTTGGCAGGTTTTGCTGTCTCCCGTCAAATTCGGCAAGCAGGAATACACGTCACCTTCTCCAGCGGCGGTGCCGTCCATGCCGCTGTAAATGCGTCCATGCAACGAGGCCAGCGTCAATTCATCTCCGGTGATATCAAGAGATTCCGTCCAACTATCTCCATCAAACACCTTGACCCTGGCCAGCACATCCGAAGCGTAGAGTATTGAATCGTGAACGGCCATGGATTGAACTGCGGAAGACTCATCATAGGACTGGCTCCAGGAGCCCCCGTCATAGACATAAATGATGTCGTTGCCCCCAACGGCGGCATAGAGTCGACCGTCATAGACGGCAAGCGAGTAAAAATCAGATTGAGTGGCTACGTCGTAGCTGACGCGCCACGTGGTTCCGTCAAATTCAAGAATTTCCCCATCGCCGGCTGCTGCGCCCCCTTGTGCGGCATAGAGTTTCCCGTTGTAGACAGCCAGGTCATTGATGTCCTCCGCGGCCCCATCGTAGCTCTGCGACCATTCAGCCAGGTTGTCGCAGGTCTCATTGTTGGCGCCGGCCCCGGCTGGATCACAGACCCAAACCTCGCCTTCTCCCGGATCATTTCCAAATCCAACGTAGAGTTTGTCCTGATAAACGGCCATCGAGAGAGTATCATCAAGGGTGGTCCCCGAGAGGGATTGGGTCCATTCGCCGCCGGGATCCAAACGCCACACCTGGGCGGAACCCGGGACGGGATCGTCCAGGGCCGCATAGAGGCTGCCGCGGTAACTCTGCAGGGCGCGCGCATCCTCAAATCCTGAACTCAAACTGACCGATGAAAGGCGAAGATCCTGCCAGCTTTGGCCGGCGTCCGTGGAGAAAACGACTCCGTAGCCGCCGGTGGCGTCGGGCTGGTTTCCGGGTATGGCGTTGGTACTGACGATGAGTCCTGAGACCGTGTCGCTGAGTTTGATTTGAACCGTGACGCTTTGAGTCAAATCGACGAATTCACTCTCCGAGAAAATTCCACCGGTAGAGCTCAGGACATGGAAGAGACCGAAGTTGGGATCGGTGTAGTCGGTGGCGAATGAATAGGTCGTGGACCATGGACTGAATTGTCCGTTTGCGGCGTTGAACGCACGCACGCGCCAATAATAGGTGGCGCCTCCGGCGAGGGTCGTGGTTGAGTGGTACGATGAATCGGACGTCGCCGTGAGAGTGCTGGCTACTACGACGTTGGTTGCAATCGAAATTTCCGGACTCGAGAAGTTGGAATTGTTGTCTACTTCAAGAAAGTAGGACGCTCCGGCTCCGAGGCTCAGCGCCGTGTTTGTGCTGGGTCCGGCCCATGAGAATGTCGGCGTGTCGGTGGACACATAGGTCCCATTGCCCGGGTAATAAAGAGAGGAGATCGCGACCGGGGTGACGGTGTCGATAAACACCGTGTAGACGGTTGTTGAAACATTGCCCGCGAAGTCGGAGAGGAACAAAGCCACGCGGTTGGTGCCCGTAACCGTGTCAGTCGATGATACGAGTTCGATGTCGTTGACCTGCATGATGCGTAGGGCGGTGTCCTGGTTGGCACCGGACATAGTGACCGCGTCCGTTGAGACATGCGTCCAGGTCTCTCCGCCTGTGGTTGAGTAGGCGACCCGGAAGGCTTCCCCGCGGTGGGAGGCCGCCAGCGAATCCGTTTGGTACACCGAGAGGATTTCCGCGTCGCTCAACGTACGGTTGTAAACACGAACGTCATCGATCGTGGCTGCGAAATAATCCGCGGCGGTGCAGAAACGTCCCATGGTGACAACGCTGTTCGTGAAGTTGGGGGTAATCGAGCTTGCTCCGGCCGCGATGTCCTGGCGCACACCGTTAACAAATAGGGACGTTGTTGTGTTCGCGGGGCCGGGAGCTTTAACGATCGCTACATGATGCCAAACGTCGTCCACTATCGGCGCGTCCGCGGTGATGACATCGTTGGATCCAGCGAAGGCTGCTAGGAACTTCCCGGTGCCTCCTAGGTTGAAATAGGTGCCGATAGCACTTCCCGCGACGCCGCTGTCACCGAGGCAGACACCGGTTCCGGCATCCCCGGCGGGGATATAAACCCAATGCATGAGGGTGACTTCGGAGTCTCCGGAAATACCGGTCATGTTCGCGCTTGTGACTGAGTTGTTCTCCGCGTTGCCAAACTCCAGAGCGCCTCCTCCCTTGCGGCCCAGGGCCCAATCGGGTGTGCCGACAGAGAAGGTCAGCGGGTTTTCCTGATCAGAGGCGTCTTCAATGCGGTTGCCGACGGCCTCATCGAAGTGCCAGTGTCCGGCCATTATCGAAGGAAGCCCGGTAGAGACCATGAGTCCGGCGACAGGATCCTGCACATCCATTCGGATGCTGATTGTCGTGGAAGATCGATACTCGGTCGCGGTGATGTCTTCCCACGATCCCGCATTATCCGTTGAAATCTCGACCGCGGAGAACAGCGGCTGCACCAAATCAACAGTAAATGTCTCCGTCATTGACCAGGCCGTTGCTCCTGAGTTGCCTTTAACGCGCCAATGGTATAGCTGGCCATGCGTCAAGGTAACCGTCGAAACATAGAAGGCGTTACCTGTTGTTGAGTCTGAAACAACCGAAGTGAAACCGGCATCTGTTGCAATCTGGAATTGATAGTCGGCGTTCGACCCGGTCACGACAAGTACCGGGTTGGTCGTGGACACTCCCACGCCGTTGGGGGGAGAAACAGTGGTCGGCCCGGGACCGGCCCAGGTAATGCGATTATTCGGGTCGGCATCAAAGGCCTCACCCCAGTGTGCGCCGTTTACGGAGACAAAGGTTACATTTGTGTCGGTATCGGTGCCTTCAACCCGAACGTTGTAGGCGGAATCAAAGCCGGTCTGCGGGCGGCTGAGCTCAAAGCCGACACTGTCGAACGTGGCCGTTCGGTCGAAGTCGCGCATCGTGATATAAGAATTCGTTCCACTGTTAAAGCCGAGGTAATCGAAGGTCGAACTCGACAACGAAATGGTATTGGGACCCAAGGCGAGTTCCAGTCCGTTGGAATCCATATCGGTGAAGCTTGAGAATGCCGCCGTGAAGGCCCCCGACGAGACCATGCGGTAATAGGTAGCACCCGATGCCATTTCGATCAGAGTGTGGATGCCGGTTCCCTCATCTCCCAAGAACTTCACTCCGCCAGTCGGCGCAATGCGAAGTTTCGCGTGACCGCTGTTGAGCGCAGTGTCATTTTCTTCAAAGATCAGGCGTTTCTGATAGTTGAGGTCGGGGGAGGCCGCCATCAAGGCGAAGGCGAGCCGGTCTCCCTCAATGGCTGCACCGCCGGCAAAGTCCACTGTCACCTGGGTCCCACCCGTGTCAGGGATATTCAACCCGCTCGGGTTTCCACTGAACGGAGTCACCATGTCGACGCCTGAGGAGGAGCCGTCGACATGCCATTGGGCGCTGCGGAACTCAAAGGTGATGACCTGGTCGATGGCGTTGATGTCGTTGAGGATGAGGTTTGTGATCGAATGGCCCGTCCCGCGCAGGAGGTGCACATCACCAACTGAGGCGTCGTAGAGTCGCGTGGTGTAATCGAGAGTGAGTGTGGAGTTTGCAATCTCCCAGTCGCCCCAGAGGCGAATGGTTCCAGAGGACCCGTTTTGGTTGTAGGAAACGATGTGGTCGCCTTCCTGATTGATTCCGGTAAAGTTGACCGGCGTTGTCGGATGGATGCGGGCTCGGCGCAGGACGAGATGGTCCTCTGTGGATCCGGAAGTGTCGATCTGATTGGTATTGGCGCTTGAGGTTCCGTCTCGCCGATAACCGAGCGCTCCGCCGATCCACAAATCATTGACGCTTTGGTTGATCGTCAGTCCGTCCGGGTTGCCCCATGAGTAGTTGTCAATCGCGATGAGATTGGAGGAATTGATGAAGCGGAACCCGTGTCCGCTGTTTACGTTCTCATGCGAGGCATTGCCAACGAGAATACTCTCATCGGAATTCCCGATAAAGAAGCCGTAGTCCCAGTTATTGTGAGAGGTATTGGAACTGAGCAGGGTAGCGAAGGAATTATTGAGGTAGATGCCGCGGTCGCTGTTGTTGAAGACGTGGTTGTTTTGGAGCGTATTGCTCGTTGAGTTTATGAGGTAGAGGCCGTATTGACTGCTGCCGAGGGAACCGTAAACCTCGTTGCCGTCGATCAGATTCAAATGAGCCGCCGAAAGCATGAGATTGCGATCGTCGTTGCCGTAAGTGAAGTTGTTGGTGATGTTGTTTCGATCGGTGTCGATTCGGATGCCCTCGAGATTATTTGCATAGGCACGGTTGGAATCCAGCGTATTGCCTAACGCTCCTGTCTGCAGGTAGATTCCACGGCCGGCGCTCGCGAACGAATAGTTATTTCGCACGCTGCTGTAGCGAGCCCCGTTCAGGTAAAGTCCCGACCCTGTGTTGGCGGCGAAAACGTTGTAGGAGATCACGTTGCGATCCGCGCTGCTGATGAGGAAGAGTCCGCGATCGATGCTCTGGAAGAAAACGTTCCAGGTGGCGGTGCTGTCATCGGTGCCGATAAACCGAATGCCTTGATAGTTGTTGCGGAAGACGCTGCTGGAAATAAAGGCGCGTACATTACCCCCGTCGAGGGTGATGCCGCGTTTTGGATCACCCAAAGCCCCGAGATAGGCGAATTCTCCGTGGCGCAGATCGAAGCTTGTGGCATTGCGGGTTAGCGAGCGAATGTATGAGGAGTCATTGAGATAACTCGTTCCCGAGGATCGTACGATTACGTTGCGCGTGAGATTGGAGACCACAATCGGGCTTGTGCTGGTCACATCGCGATACCCAGTGATCGTCGGGGTAAATGTGACGACGCGGGGATCCACCCCGGTAATTAAGGTGATGGAGGCTGAATGCACCGAGGTCGTTCCGAAGGTTTCGTTCTTCGGGGCAATGATAGTAACATCGCCGATGTTCCAGTTGACCGACTCGTCCGCTTCGATCGAGAAGGTCGCCGCTCCGTCGGCCATATCGGCGGTGATGGTTCCCCAGGGGGTTTTTGTCGTCCCGAAGACGGTGAAGTCTCCTCCGTCGTTGACGACGAGGGGGTATTGACCCGGGGTAAGTCCGTAGGCCAACACGAGATGGGCGGTGGCCGCCTTGGGAAGCGGGTCGGCTTCGCTGCCCAGATCGAGGTGGCCGCCCGCTTCAACGGTAACATCTCCGCCTACAATCGTCATGCTCGAGAACTGCGCACGTGCAAAGTACAAGGTGCCGCTGATGGTCATGGTGCTTGCTGTCGCCGTGTTTGTGTCAACGGTGATCGTATGGCCGGCAGCGATAGTCGCTGGTGAGCAGTCGGTCGGGGGGCTTTGAGGCGTCCATGTCGTATAGTCGGACCATAAGCCGTCGCCGGAACTGACGCGCGGGGCGCAGCCCGGATCCCAAACAACCCGCATATTGGGATCGTCATCATGGTTTTCACCCCAGAGAAATCCGACGGAGGTCGTGAACGTCCAGTCTGTATTTGTGTCGGTTCCTTCCACGCGAACGTTATGAGCGGAATCAAATCCGTTTGAGGAACGGCTGAGTGCGAAAGTCACGTTGTCGGCGGTGATGGTCGAGTCGAGATCACGCAGGGTGATATAAGAGTTGGTCGCGGAGGCAAATCCCAAGAAGTCGAATGTGGAAGACGCCAACGAGACAGTATTGGGACCCAAGGCGAGTTCAATGCCTTGTGGTGCCATGTGGGTAAACGAGGCGTACAGTACCGTAAAGTCGCCCGAGGAGACGAAGTTGAAGTACGTCGAACCCGCGGCCAAGGTGCTGATAAGCACATGCGTGCCTTCGATGCCGGTTAGTTGGATTCCGGCGCCGGCGGCGATGCCCAGCTTGGCGCGGCCGTCGTTAAAGCTTGAATCGGATTGTCCGAAGAGGAGTTGTTTTTGTACGTTTGCGTCGTCTGACGCGGCAAGCGTGACGACGTCGAGACGGTCCCCCGTGATTAGCGTGGCACCGGCGTTCAAGGTGAAGTCCACATGATTGGCGGGGTCGGTGAAAGGGCATGAGCCGGAGGCAGCGCAGTTAAAGGAAGCGTCGAGGATCCCTGAGGAGGAGCCTTCGACCTTCCAGGCGTCGGCGCCGAGGTAAACCACGGTAATAATTTCCGACAACGTCGCGGCGTCATCGGTGACGATGCTTGCCAGAGAGTGACCGGCTCCGATCATAAGCCGGGGGGTACTATTGGTTGCGGAATAGAGCCGTGAGGCGTGATCCAAAACAAGTGTCTCACCGGTGACCTCGTAACTTCCCCAGATACGCAGCGTCCCTGTGTCGAAGTTCTGGTTGTAGGAAATGATGTAGTTGTCCTCATCCTTCAAATTTTGGGTCGAAATTGGGTTGATGGCGGTGTTGACGCGCGCACTTTTTAAAGTGACTGACTGCGGACTGCCGGTCGTTCCTGTTCTCACCTGGCCTGCGTTATTAGGACGGCTGCCGCCGTTTTCGTCGTAACCCAGATTGCCGTTTGCGAATATTATGCTGGAGTTGGTTCTTGCATCGATACCGAAAGTGCTGTTGGAGTAGGCGTTGTTTCCGACCAATACCACCCCGTTGGATCCTGAGACGAGGTCGATGCCCGCTCCGTTGTTGGAAAAGAAGTTGTTGCCGGCGCCGTTGAGATTGCCGCCGGAGTTGATGTTGATGGCAACACCTTGGGTGGAATAAAACTCGTTGTCAATCATCGTGATGGGTCCGCCGTTCGCGAGAACCGCCGCATCTCCCGTGGCGTAAAAATGGTTCTTGATTAAGGTGAGCCCTTGGCAAGCGATCCAAAAAGTCTGGTCCGCTTTGTAGAACAGATTATTGGAAATTACGTTGCGGCAGCTGGCGGCATTGATCGCCCGGTATGCCTGTCTGATGGTGGAGTAGGAAATAGATCCCCCGGGGTTGGCGCTGAGAGTAATGCCCCACTTGTCAGACGATACGCTGGAGCCTAAGAAAGCGAACTCTCCGTAGTGGAGCCTGAAACTGGTGGCGTTTTGGGTGAGGGTCCGGATGTAGGCGCTGTTTCCTCCCGCTCCGGTTTTGACCGTCCCTGAGGATCGTATGAGGACATTACGCGTTAGATTTCCAATCCAAATCGTGCCGGTCCCGTAGTGCACGTTGGAGAAGTTCGAATCTACCGTGATGACGCTCCCGGTAATACCGGTGATCGTCCTCTCCTCCGTAGAGGTGGGCCCCCAGCCTTGCGTGGGTCCGATCGTGATCACGTCTCCGATATTCCAGCCCGCGCCACTGGGATCCTGGCTCACGGTAAGGGCGCTTTCCGAGGTCAGAAGATCATCACCGGTGATTGCTGTCAACGCGGGGGTCTTTGTTGCTCCGCGCACCGTGAAGTCTCCCCCGTTGTCGATGATGAGACCGAACTCGCCGGCGGTGCCGCCATAGGCGAGTACGAGATGGGCCGTCGCCCCTGTACCGAGAACGTCGGCTTCGGTTCCCATGTCGAGATGCCCCCCTGGGGTAACCGTCACCGATCCGCCCACAATCGTCATGCTGGAGAACTGCATGCGTGCGAAGTAAAGTGTTCCTGAGATCGTCATCGTGCTCGCAGTCGCAGTGTCGGTATCGACGGTCACAATGTGGGTCGCCGCAATCGTGACTTCGTTGCAGGCGGAGGGAACAATGCCACTATTCCAAATGCCCGAGTCTGACCAAAGACCCGTAGCGGTGCTGGCGATCGGGCCGCAGCTGGACAAGGTCATCGTCGAACCCAGATCGGCATAAAACGTTTCAATGCCGTCTTGGTTGCGGGCTTTCACCTGGAAATAATACGTCGTCAATGAAGCGAGGCTGATGATCGGCGTTGAGGTTTCGGCGGCCCACGCGGCGCCGTCCTCTGGATAGAGGAGGGTCCCGCTGAAATCGGGCGCCGTTGATGCTTCAACGAAGAATTCGGTGTAGCTCGGGTTTTCGTTGAGTCCCCAGGAGACGGTGATTGATGAGATGCCGACGTAGACGAAGGGATCGGCCGGAATGCCGGGAACCGCGGCGTGGGTGTAGAAGGTGGTGGAAGGCGACAACAGCGACGCAAAGCCGTTGTTTTTCCCACGGACCTGCCGGCCGTAGGCGGTGTTGGTTGCGAGGTCGATCGAGTCCCAGGTTAGGACCGCCAGGTCGCCCGAAATGTTCGTCGAATCGGAAGCGGTCAAAACGTTGTAATTGTCGGCTGCACATAAAGTGCTCCAGCTCCAAGTCATTGAGGAGACGCCATGAACCGTTGATGTGAAACTTGCGGGTGAGGGGAACCAGGTTCCATTTTGGCCAGCTCGCGCGCCGGCCCCGGCACCGCCGGCAGCGTTGACCACCCCTGAATACGTGCATGCAGTCGGGTTAAATGCGATGCGGCCGCCACCGCCCGCACCTGCCGATCCTACGGAATCTCCGCCCATTATCCAAATGACAAATACGTAGCCGAATTGGTCTACCGCGTGATCGAAAAGAACTTCGATCCCGGGGTTGGATTTGTTCAAAGACGCAACGCGCGC
>NVTF01000117.1 GCA_002401485.1 Elusimicrobiota bacterium
CCTGCACAGTCCAGCCGCCACCGCGATCAGCGGCACCAGCCGAACCTGGGCGGCGATGAGCTACCTTTCGTTTCTGGTATTCGCCCCGCTGTTTCTTAAACGCAACGATGATTTTGTTCTCGGGCACGCGCGTCAAGGCCTGCTCTTGTTCGTCGGCTGGATTTTCCTTCTGGTGGTCGGCGCCGTGCCGGTGATCGGACCCTTCATCGCGGCATTAGGGACCCTCTTCGTCGCGGTGATGTCGATTCTTGGTATCGCGTATGCGCTGCGGGGTGACGGATGGAAGATGCCCATCCTCGGAGAACCCGCAGAGGAGATGACGATATGACGACGGAAACCGAAGCGATGGAAGCGGAGGAGCAAACCGCACAAGAGGTTTTGCCTTTTTCTTCAAAGACCTGGGCCGCCATGGGGTATATGTGGGTGTTGTGCTTTTTGCCGCTATTTCTAAAGCGGGATGACGACTACGTCTTGTTTCACGCCCGTCAGGGACTTCTTCTGTTTGTCGGCTGGTGTTTCTTTCTTCTCGTGAGTGTGTCTCCGTTTCTGGGGCATCCCCTCTGGCATTTGGGCAACGCCTTGGTTGCCGTTCTCGCGGCGATGGGAATCTATCGAGCGTTTATGGGCCAGCGTTGGAAGATGCCGCTGATCGGGGAAGCGGCACAGGACATGATGCTGTCGTAAGGAGAGCCCTATGGGAAAAGAAAACGAAGCTCAGGATTTGGACGAAAGCGTTGAAAACGAAGTTCCGGACGTGGCTGTTTCGGCGCGCGCCTGGGCCGTGCTGAGTTATATCTCGTTTTTATGCTTCGTGCCTTTGCTGACGCAGCGCGAGGACGACTTCGTGCTTGAACATGCCCGCCAAGGATTGATGCTCTTTGTGACCTCGCTGCTGCTGATTGTCGTCGGCTTCACCTCCGGTTTGGGCCATCTGCTCATGCATTTTGGAAATATTTTTGTGGTCCTGTTTTCAGTGATGGGAATTTATTACGCCTTGATGGGTTCGCGTTGGACGATGCCGCTTTTAGGGCGGCCAGCGTTAGCGCTTAAGGAGGCTCAGAATTCGTGAGCGAAGAGCTGGAGTTGAACAACGATACGTTGAACAACGATACGTTGAACAACGATACGTTGAACAACGATACGTTGGACAACGACGCGTACGAGGAAGAAGTCGAAGAGGAAAATATTCCGATTTCCTCGCGTCTGTGGGCCGCCTCCGGCTATGTGTGGTTTTTCTGTTTTGTTCCGATGTTTCTCAAGCGGGATGATGATTTTGTGCTCGCACATGTGCGCCAGGGAGTTCTGTTGTTCGTGATGTGGTTCTTTTTTATCGTGATCAGTTTCTCGCCGGTCGCAACACGCTTTATGGGACCGGTCGGTCACTGGGCGGTTTGGATCACCGCCAGCTTGGGCGACGCGTTTATTATGGTGCTGTCGTTGTTGGGAATTTACTACTCGCTCAGCGGTGTTCGGTGGCATATGCCGATTCTGGGAACACCGGCGAAGGCTTTGGACGCATCTTAACCTATGGAAAATAACGTGTCGGAAACGGAAACACAGGAAACAATCGAGCAAACCAGCGATTCGGAGATTAAATTCGCCTCCCGCTTTTGGGCGGGTCTGGGATATATTTCTTTTCTTTGCTTCGTCCCGCTGTTTATCAAACGCAACGACGATTTCGCGTTGTTTCACGCGCGTCAAGGCCTGCTCGTGTTTGTGGCCTGGATTTTCTTTATCGTCGCTTCGGTGCTTCCCGTCTTCGGCGGCATTGTTTGGGATCTTGGCCATATCGCCGTCTTCATTTTTTCGCTGATCGGCGTGTATCACGCCGCTCGCGGGGCCCGTCAGGCTCTGCCCCTTGTAGGCAAGGTCTCGGAAGGATTTGAGGTTCTATGAGTGATCGCGTAGACGAAGCGTTAAGCGCCGCGGAAACCCAGCCCGAAGAGGCCCCTACCGGCGGGGACACCTTCGGGTCACGGGCCTGGGCCGCTGTTTCCTACGTCTGGTTTCTTTGTTTCCTGCCGTTGTTTTTTAAACGCGATGATGATTTTGTTTTGTTTCACGCCCGGCAAGGCCTGCTTTTGTTTGTCGCCTGGTTGTTTTTCGCCGTGATGGGCGTTGCCCCCTTGTTGGGCCACGTCATGCGGCATATCGGTGTGCTCATTGTTGTAACGATTTCGCTGTTAGGGGGGTATCACGCCTTTCAAGGAGAGCGTTGGACCCTGCCGTTGCTGGGAAGATTGACTCAGGAGCTCAATGATCTCTGATGAATAATTATGCGATTGGCGGCGTTTTTATCATTCTCGGAGTTGCTACCGGCGTGTGCTGGTGGTGGGACGTGTTGATGCTGGTGAAGGGGCTGCTCCCCGTTTTATTTGTGTCGATTGGAACCGTCGCGATTGCCGCTGAACTCTCGCCCGGTGAAAAAAACGCGAAGGGGAAGGGGTGAACGTGATTTCAAGACTCCGACTCCCTCTGGCGGCTGTGTTCTTGAGTATTGGAACCGGCTGCCAATTCGCCGATAATTTGGTGCACGGCGGCGCCGACGCGACGCCCCAGGTTGCTGCACCCGTTACCGGCGGCATGCAAGCCATGCAGCAAAACATGGCGGCCATTCCGCGCGGGGAAGCCGTCGCTATTCGCCGGCGCGAGCGGGAAGACCGTCGCCGAGGAGCGGTGCGAGGCCGGGCCGCAGCGATGCAGGCACGACTCGTCAATCGAGACCCGCGCCGGCGCGGCGCTGTAAAACCCGCGGCCCCCGCGATGGGTGGGGCGATGGCAGCGGCCCCGGGTCCGGTGGGTCCCGGTCAGTCCTGGATGCTTGCCGATGTGGTCGAGCAGGTAAAACCCACGGTGGTCAGCATCGGTTCGATGGAGACGGTGAACGGCCTGCTTCATTTTCAAAATACGGGATCCGGTTTAATTGTTGATCCGCGCGGCTTTGTGTTGACGAGCCACCATGCGATCTCGGGCCGTGTTTCGCCAAAGGTTGTGGTATTTGGCGCCGACAACATGCACGAATTTGACGCGCGTGTTATTGCGGATGATCCGGTTTACAACATCGCGGTCTTAAAAATTGACTCTCAAAATCCGTTTCCTTCGGCAAACCTCGGCAGTCCTCGCCCGGTCCGGGCGGGAACCTGGGTATTTGGCATCGGCAGCCCCGACGGCCATTCCCATCACGCAACCCCAGGCATGGTCAGTTCAACAAACTACTCCCTGAGGGTCGGTAAACGCAATGTCCGGGGACTGATGCAGACCAATATGCGCAATGTCGCGCCGGGTTCTCTTGGCGGACCGCTGATTGACGCGCAAGGCAATGTGGTCGGCATGCATTTGGCTCAGAATATCGGGCTGCCGATCAATCAAGCTGTTTTTCTCTTATTGGCCGCGGTTCCTAAGGAAGCGGGCGCGGACCGTCCGACTCCGGTGCCGGGTCGTTGGGTGGCGCAAGCGGGACAGGTGGTTGCCTGGATCGGCGCCGAGGTTCTTCCCATGGACAAAATCTTGGCGACTCAGTTAAACACACCCACCGGGGGCATCTTGGTCAATCGCGTGCTCCCGGGGTCTCCTTCTGAGGCCGCGGGCCTTCAGCGCGGAGATGTGATTCGCCGCTTTAATCGCCGCCGCGTGAACACGGTGGCCGGGCTCGACAAGGTTGTCGGCCGAACCCAGGCAGGACGCAGCGTGCCGATCGATATCATTCGCGCGGGCCGTCGTAAAACCCTGGACTTGAAGGTAGCCGCGATGCCGGGTTCTGCGATTCGAACCCAGCAGGAAGCCTTTTGGTTTGGCATTACCTTGGCCAATCTCACGCCGAATGTCGCGCGGAAAAATGCGGTGGATCCCGGCCAGGAAGGCGTCTTGGTCGCCAAGATTCCGGCGCGCGTCACGGCCGATACCGGGCTTTTGCAGGGCGATGTGATTCGCGCCGTCAACGGAACACCGGTCGCCAACATCAATGAATTTAATCTCGTCGCGGGCGACGGCAATCGTAGCGCCGCGCAGCAAGGATTTGTGCTCGACGTGGTTCGCCGGGGACGTCCTCATTTCATAACCCTGGAGCCGACCTTATGAAGTATTTGGAATGCGCGCCCTGCGGGCAGCGAGCCGCTTGGATTACGTTTTGGGTCAACGTCGGTGGAGCGATTGTAAAAGGCACGGTTGGGTATTTCGGAAACAGTAAAGCCCTCGTGGCCGACGCCTTTCACTCCAGCGCCGACGCCATGGTCGGACTGGTGACCGTGATCAGCCTTAAAATCAGCGGGGAAGGCGCCAATAAACGATATCCCTACGGCCACGGGAAGGTGGAGTATATCGGCGCCGCAGGTGTGACGGTGGCGCTCTTGGCCGCGGTGGTTTTCCTGGTCCGCGAAGCGATCTACGCGCTGCACCACGGCTCAACGGTGACGCCACATTTTGCGACGCTGTTGACTGTGCTGATCGCGATCGCGTCGAGCGAAATGCTGTTTAGGCTGAATCTTTGCACGGGCAAACAACTCGGCAGTCCGGTGCTCATCGCCAATGCCTGGCACAATCGCTACGACGTATACACCTCGGTGGTAGTGTTGTTGGGGATTATCGGCGCGATGCTCGGCTTTAGAAATCTCGATCCCTTGGCGGCGATCGGCGTCGGAGTCGTGATCATCAAGGTCTCCTATGAAATTCTTAGCGAAGCCTGGGAAGGATTGATGGACAAGGCTCTGCCCGAGGAAGACCGCGAGGAAATCGTGGAAGTGGTGCTGCGTGCGTGCGCCAAGGCTGAAATCGCTCATCTTAGAACCCGTCGTGTGGGTCAGAAGAATTGGATCGACCTCGGCATCCGGCTGGATCCCAAAACCTCGGTCGCTCAAGCCTACGCCGCGCGTGAAACGATTCGCAATCTGGTTTTTCTTCGCGTTGAGAATGTCGCGGAAGTCCAAGTGGAGGTGTTTGCGTAATGCCTGACGCTGTGATGCCTCGCGAAGCCGCCGCCGCCTTAAAGGGCGACGCCGCCCTGCCGCAAAAGTGCCTCGACTGCGGTCAACGCATCGGCTGGGTCGAACTTTTCTTCAGTTTGTTTTTGGGCCTGTTTAAGCTGACCATCGGCATTATCAGCAACTCGCACGCCTTGATCGCGTCCTCTCTGTATTCAGCCCAGGATTTCTTCTCGTCGATCATCGTCATTATCAGCATGAAGTACCAGAAGAGGCCGCCGACGGAAGACTATCCCTATGGCTTCGGAAAAATCGAATACGTCGCGGCCGGCGCGTTGTGCCTCGCGGTTTTCCTCGGTGCGATCACGTTGTTGATCGCGGCCACGCGGGTTATCTTTGCCGGCGTGACGCACCCCGCGCATTGGGTGGCCTTTTGGGCGGCCTTGGTTGCGTTTGGCGCCAACGTCATGCTCTATCGGTATTCGGAATGTGCGGGCCATCGCCTTGGCAGTCCCGCTATTCTCACAACGTCGGAGCATGTGAAGGGCGACGCGGTGTCTTCGATATTGGTTGCGGTGGCGGTTCTGGGAACCAAGGCCGGTATCCATCATCTCGATCCCTTGATCGCGATCCTCGAAGTCGCCCATATCATTTTCATGCTTTATCACATGCTGAAGCAGAGCGTCGGCGGCTTGATGGACGCGGCGCTGCCCGAAGAGGAGCAAGAGCAGATCCGGACTCTTGTGACCGCGGTGGATGGTGTGGAGCAGATCACCGATCTTAAAACTCGCGCCTACGGACAATCCAACGAAATTTGCGTGGAGATCGAATTGGACCCGAGCTTGGCGCTTGCCGCGACCGCTCCTATTCGCAACGCGGTGAAAGACACCCTGCTCAAGGGCCTGGTAAAACCCAGCACGGTTAAAATTTACTTGGCGCCGGCCGGAGAGGGGCGCGCCTTGGCGAGTTCCCGCCAGCAGGCGGTGCGCGAAGCGCTCGCGCGTTATTATCTCGGCCACGTGAAGCGGCACCATCTTGAAATCACGCCGTCTTCGGTCGCCCTTCGCCTTACATTTTATTCGCAGGTCCTTCCGGGGATGCGTAAACAAATTTGCGCAGCCGTAGGAACGAACATTGAAAACAATATTGAAGACGGGACTGTTTCCGTCTCGGAGGTATGATGGCTAATATCATTGGGGGGATCATCGCGCTCGCGTTAGGGGTTCTCGGCTTGCTCATCAATTGGTGGCGGGTAGTTGAGTTGCTCCAAGGTCTGATTCCATTGCTTTTGATCGGCGGAGGATTGGTCGCGACGTTCGCGGGCATGAGCATGATTGAAGAAAAACCACAGAAGGTGGTTAGTCGGGTTCCGGAAGATAAGAAGAAATCCGCGCTTGTGCGCTAAGGTCTGTATCGGGGCAGTGGGGGAAACCCCGATCCTGTCGGATTCATGAAACTTAGACTAGTCATCACCATCGCATTTGGACTCCTGCATGCTGCCTTCGGGCTCTTTAACCAAAAGCCGGTTGAAGTTATTTTGCTGGGGGTCACTACCCAGGTAAGTTCCCTGGGCATGTTCTTCCTATATTCGTTTCTTGTTGGAGTGTTTTACGCCGGCATCATCGCCGCGCTGGGAAGCATTCGCCTGCGCGGCATCATCGCGCGCCAGGCCCGTGAACTCGAAGAAGTTCGCGAGAAACATGAAGACACGCTCAACACTCTCGGTTATACAACGACGGAATGAAGATGAATGTTCGGACCGTATTTTGTGCGTCTTGGATCGCCGCAACCACGCTCGCCGCGTTCGCCCCCGCGTCAGCCCAGATGGGCGAAGCCATGAAGAGGCAGGCCGACCGACGCCGGGAATTGCGCGCCGCCGCGGCGACTCCTGCCAACCCCCACAAACTTCCCACCGCGAAGCAGCAAAAGGCCGGCGATAAACAATTTATAGAAGGCCACTGGCATGGTATGGAACTCGGGGCCTTGGCCCCGGCCCTGCGGCGCAATTTTGACATCCCGGCGCATGTGAGCGGACTGCTGATCGATGAGGTCAATTTGGAAGCCGCCGAAAACGGATTTCTCGCCGGGGATGTGGTGACCGGTGTCAACGGTGTTCCTGTGACGACGCTGCGGGAATTTCTTGATGCGACGATTTTGATCGAACACCGCCGCGAGGTTCCTCTTCAGGTCTGGCGCTCGCGCCACACCCAGGGGCTGACGGGAGACCGTCAGCAGGGTGCGTCGCGCAAGGCGTGGGCTCAGGATTTGGCGGTGCCTATCGGCGGCGGACAATTGACCTTGGTGCTTAAGGCCGCGCCGTATTACAAAAATTTAGGATTTGCAAATATGGACGGGGCGCCGCCGATCATGCCGGGTGCGATCAGCCCGCATGCCCAACGCAGTCGGCCGTGCACCGATTGCCATCTCATCATGAATCTCGGCGGTCAGTTGGCGATGGATGCCGGCGATATTCTTCCCACGCCGGGACCGATTCGCATCACCGATCCGATGCCGCATGGCGACCGCGGTGCCTGTGTTAACTGTCATCAAATTATCGGCCCCGGTCAAGCCGCGATGGCTATGATGCAGGGCCGCGCGGTTGCCCGAGCCCCGGCACGCCCCGCAGGCGGTTGGCCTACACCCGGACAATCGATTCCGCCTCCACCGGCGCCCACCACCGTTGTTCCCGATCCGGTGCGCACGCAAGGATGGCCGGAACCCAATATTCCTCGAGCCCAGCCTGCTGCGGTGCAGCAGGGTTGGCCGCTTCCAAGCGAAAATGCGCCTCCGTCGGCGGCTGCCGGTGCGCCTCGGCAAAACGCGCAAGAGGGGCAGACGCCTTTTCTTCCGCAGGCTCCGGCGGACGCGACCCCGGTTCCGCGCCTCGAGCAGCGCTTGGATCCCAATGCGCCGATGGCCCCGGACCCGAATTTTGTGAACCCCGGGGCCGGCATGGTTCCCACCGACCTTAATGAGATTCTTCCGGAGGCGCCGACCGGTACCGGCCCCGTTCCCCGCGCGCCGGGTGCGCCGACTCCAGAGTTTCAGCCGGCTGCGGCGGCGACGCCCGAGCCGATGCAGGATGTCCGGGAACCAGCCGCGTGGTTGGGGCTTGATGTCGTGACCGTCGATAAAGCCCGCGCCTGGCAAAACGGCCGGCAGGATCCGGGCGGGGTGTTGATTCGTGCGGTCGCGCCCAAATCCCCCGCGATGGCGGTGGGACTTTTAAAGAACGACATCATTACCAAAACCGGGGCGATTCGGGTGCGCGACGCGCAGCATTTTAAGGCTATTGTGGCGCCGATGCGGCCGGGTGATCAGATGACCATCACCATCGCGCGCGGAACTCAGACGCGCCGGGTCTCTTTTATCTTGGGGAAACGCCCCACGGATATGATGGGCGGCAAGCAGCATTTCGGCGTAGCCATGGTGGCGGTTGTCGGTATTTTCCTTTTTACCTACGCCTTGGTCTTCTCCGATGTCTTGGGTCACCTGACGGCGTTTCTCATCGGGGCGGGACTCGCGGCATTCGCGGGGACACGTTTTGGTTTCTACACCCCGATGCAGATGATCAAGGCCATCAACTACGACATCCTGATATTTATTGCGGGCATGAATGTCGTTTCGGCGGTGCTGTTGGAAGCGGGACTGGTGAATTATCTATCGAAACGCCTGACGCTGGCGACCAAGGGCGAACCGTGGAAGATCCTGCTCTTCTTCTCTATTTTGACCTACGTTGTTTCCTGCGTCATGGATAATATCGCCACCATTCTTATCCTCGTGCCTATTGTGCTCATGCTGACCCGGGATCTAAATCTAAATCCCAAACCTGTGTTGATCACCATGGTTATTTCGTCCAACCTCGGCGGCGCATCGACGATGACCGGGGACTTCCCGAATATGCTCATCGGTCTCTCCACCGCAGTTGAGTTTCATGACTTCATCTTCTACGAGATGCCGGCCTGCATCATTCTTTTGGTGGCATTGTTGTGTTATGTGCGCTACGTCTCCAAAGAAGGCAAGGCCTATATGAACGGCGGGAAGGATCCCGCGATTCTTAAGCCCTACTTCGAAAAGGTCTCGCGGGATATGAAAACCGCGATCACCCATCCTTTGGCCGCAAAGAAAGGCATCGGGGTGCTGAGCCTCGTGATTTTGGGTTTCCTCATGTCGGGTTTTCTCGGCATCAACCCGGCCTATATCGCGTTGATGGGCGGAGTTGTTTTGTTCGCGATCTGCGGCCTGGACCGAAAGAAGGTTTTGCGTCATGTCGGCGCGAAGGACATGATTTTCTTCACCTGTTTGTTCATCATGGTCGGCGCGGCCGATCATTCGGGCATGTTGATCCTGGCGGGGGATACCTTGGTGGCGTTGACCGAAGGCCATCTTCTGGTGACGGCGCTGAGCTTGATGTATATGTCGGCGATTCTCTGCGCTTTTATGAACGCGGGCCCGACCGCCGCGGTCATGATCCCCGTGATTCAGCATACCGGCATCGAAGCTCCGCATTGGTTGTTGTGGTGGTCCTTGTCCTTGGGCATTGTCTCCGGGTCGAGCGCCTTGTTGACTGCGGCCAGCGGCGGGCCGTTGACCTCCACCTTGGTCCACAAGTTTTGGGAAAAGAATCAAGCGGTGTTGAAAGCGAAAGGCTCGGCATTGCGCAATTTGCGGGAGTCCCTGTCGTTTAAGAATTACGCCATGATGGGCGTGCCGGTCATGATGATGTTTTTAGTCATTAACTCTGTTTATATCACGATTCTCTTTTTACTGGGATGATGAAATTAAAATTACCTGTTAGCGTTTCTGTTCTGGCCTTGGCCCTGTTGGCCTTGGGCGGCTGCAATCGCTGGAGGGTAGGGCCGTCCTTGGTGAAACAAGGCGACGCGGCGTTGGCCGAGAAAACGCGGCGCATCGGGGCCTATTTGATCACAGCCAATCTCGCGGAGAAAGAAGGCAATATCCAGGCCGCGATTTATCTCCGCCAGGTAGCCAACGAGGAATTGCGGCATGCCTCGGAACTCGCAACCTCTTTGTTGGGAGTGCAAACAGCAAAACAAGCCATCACGAGTCTGCAATTGCTGGAGACAAAAGCGGCGACCTTAACCTATCCGGAGATCGCCGCGGTTGCGCGCCGCAACAGCCGAAAAAACACAGCCCGGCTTTTTGACGCCTTGTCGATTGATGAAAACCGTCACGCGGCCGGGCTGACAGCAGTCATGGCGGGCATGCCATGACCTATGCCCTGATGCTCGTCGGATTTGGACTTGCCGTCGGCGGTTACGGCACGATGATCGGAATCGGC
>NVTF01000118.1 GCA_002401485.1 Elusimicrobiota bacterium
GTCGAGGTCGAGCCGACGGACCGCTCGTTCAAGGCCGGGGCGGCGTTCGCCGTAGACGGAAAATTCGACGGTTTCATCGTAGGCGCAGCGTGGGGACCAGGCGCTGAGCGAGGCCCAGCCGAGTGTTTGGCCGTTTTCTTCCGCGATCAGAACCGGATGGCGTTTCCCGTGGCCGGCCAGCCACTGCCGGCGTTCGGCGGCGTCCTTGGGTTCGGTATCAAAGGTCGATGTGCTGTTAAGAACCGCGTCGTTGTAGATTTCGGCGATCGCGGCGGCGTCTTGTGAGGTGGCAGGGCGTATCGAGATGCTCATTTCTTCTTTATTTTACTTATTAAACTCTCGACTCATGAGTGGGATTTATTCACGGTGTGGCAAAAATGTTAGCTTATCCTTAATAGCAAAACATGACGGAGGTGTTCCCCCTATGACGACCGCGACGCTCGACGTTCATCCCGGAGTTCAGGCTTTCCTCGACGGCGGGACCAAAAGACTTTTAATCGGCGGCCAATGGGTCGATGCCGCTTCAGGCAAGACGTTTGAGACCAAAAATCCCGCTACGGGTGAGACTCTAGCGACCGTTGCCGAGGGTGATAAAGCCGACATCGATGCGGCGGTTGCCGCGGCGCGCAAGGCCTTTGAAAAAGGACCGTGGAAAAAAATGACGCCCTCTGAGCGCGGCCAACTTCTCTACAAAATCGCCGATGTGATTGAAGCCCACAAGGATGAACTGGCTCAGTTGGAGGTTCTCGACAACGGTAAAACGATCCGTGAGGCTTCTTCGGGCGATCTCCCTCTTTCGGTTGATTTGTTTCGCTACTACTCGGGTTGGCCGACGAAGATTCATGGGGAGACAACTCCCGTGAGTGTGCCGTATTACCCGGGCGGCAAATTTATGCATTACACGGTGAAGGAAGCGCTCGGTGTTGTCGGCGCGATCATCCCGTGGAACTTTCCGTTGCTGATGGCGTGTGAGCGCATCGCGCCGATTCTTGCCTGCGGCAATACGATTGTTCTTAAACCGGCGGAACAAACACCGCTTTCGCTTTTGCGGCTCGGCGAATTGCTACTGGAGGCCGGGGTGCCTGAAGGTGTTGTTAACATCGTTCCGGGTTTCGGACCGACGGCGGGCGCGGCTCTTGCCGAACACATGGACGTCGACAAGGTGACCTTCACCGGGTCTACCGAGGTCGGTCGTTCGGTGATGCGGGCCGCAGCCGGTAATCTTAAAGGCGTGTCGCTAGAGTTGGGGGGGAAATCGCCCAACATCGTGTTTGATGATGCCGACATGGCCCAGGCGGCGAAGGGCATGTTCATGGGGATTTTTTACAACCAGGGACAAACCTGCTCATCGGGATCGCGCGTGTTCGTGCAAAAGAAATTTTTTGACCAAGCGGTTGAATCCCTTGCCACCTTCGCAAAGAAGACCGTCCCCGGACCGGGACTTCATCCCAAGGCGAAAATGGGTCCTCTTGTCAGCGAAGAACAAATGAACCGGGTGCTTGGTTATATCGAAACGGGCAAAAAAGAAGGCGCGACTCTCGTCTGCGGCGGAAACCGGGTTGGCGACGGCGGGTATTTCGTCGAGCCCACGGTTTTTACCGACGTAAAAGATGACATGACGATCGCCAAAGAGGAAATTTTCGGACCGGTTGTCGCGATGATGCCGTTTGAGGATGAAGAAGAGGTCCTTGCCCGTGCGAATAACTCCGTCTACGGCCTTGTCGCGGGAGTCTGGACCCAGGATATTAAGAAGGCGCTGCGTATGGCTCAGGGTCTTAAGGCCGGCGTCGTTTGGCTGAACTGCTATCAGTTTGTGGATGCAGCCGCGCCGTGGGGCGGTTATAAACAGTCGGGCAACGGGCGTGAGAAAGGACCTCAAGCGATCGATGAATATACGCAAACGAAAAGCGTCTGGGTGGATCTTAACTGATGGCGGTGGAGGCACCGGTCGCGGACAGCGATATTGTCACCAGCGTTGAGGGCGCCGTTGGCGTTGTCCGAATTAATCGTCCAAAGGTATTGAATGCGCTTTCCTACAGCGTGATGCAATCGATCGTTGAGTCGTTCGAGAAATTTGATCGTGATCCGGAAATCCGGGCGATTCTTTTGACCGGCGACGAACGTGCGTTCGCCGCAGGTGCCGATATTAAAGAACTTGAGGATGCCACCGTTGTTGAGATGGCCATGTCGCAGCAGATGGAGCGCTGGGACCGCATTCGACGCATTTCGACGCCGATCGTCGCGGCCGTGAGCGGCTTTGCTTTGGGCGGCGGCTGTGAACTCGCGATGTGCTGCGATTTGATCATCGCCTCGGAGACCGCCGTGTTCGGTCAGCCTGAAATCGATATCGGTGTGATGCCGGGCGCGGGCGGAACACAACGCCTGACGCGAGCGGTTGGCAAGGCGATGGCCATGGATATGGTGCTGACGGGACGGCGCATTGATGCCCGGGAAGCCCTCGCGCACGGGCTTGTAAGTCGTGTTGTCCCCATGGAGTTGTATTACGATGAGGCGATGAAGGTGTGCAAGGCGATCGCGGCGAAAGCGCCGATGGCCGCGCGCATGGCGAAAGAGGGTGTCTCCCGGGCGCTGGACATGAGCCTGGAGACCGCTTTGTCCTACGAGCGCCGATTGTTTTATTTGTTGTTCGGTACCGAAGATCAAAAAGAAGGCATGGCGGCGTTTCGAGAGAAGCGAAAACCCGAATACAAGGGGAAGTGACGATGGCAGACACCGCAACCGAAACCAAGGAAGACGAACTGCTTGCCGAAACCGAAAACGGCGTATTAACCATCACGCTGAATCGCCCTCAGGTGCTGAATTCGTTGACGCGGGGCATGATGAAGGCGCTTCGGTCCACGCTGAAAAAGGCGGGCCAGGATCCTGAGGTTCGCGTCATCATCATCACCGGTTCCGGGCGTGCCTTCTGTGCGGGCGCCGATCTTGGAGACCTTAAGGCTTTATACGAGGCGGGTACCGCCCCGCCGCTCGGCGACGAATTGCGCAAATACTTCAACCCGATGATTCGCCAAATACGCGCTGTCGAAAAACCCGTGATTGCCGTCATCAACGGGTTGGCGGCCGGTGCCGGGGCGAGTCTTGCGCTCGCGTGCGATCTCAAGCTTTGTGTCGCGTCGGCAAAATTTATTTCGGCCTTCATTCAGGTGGGTCTCATTCCTGATTCCGGTTTTTCCCATATGTTGACGCATTCCATGGGCCTCGGCTTGGCGCTGGAGCACGCGTGGACGGCCAAACCCATTACGGCGTCGCGCGCCGAGCATTTTGGAATGGTCAACAAGGTCGTCGCGGTGGAAGATCTCGACCGTGCGCTTGAAGATATTGTTGAGTCTCTCCTTGCGGCCCCGCCGAAGGCGTTGGGCATGACGAAACGGCTGATGAATGCGGCCATGGATCGCGATTTCGACGCGCAGTTGGAATATGAAGCCCAGATTCAGGAGATCTTGGGACGTACCGAAGATCACCTTGAAGGCGTAAACGCCTTTCTGGAAAGTCGTAAACCTAAATTTACCGGCAATTAGCGGACGGAGGATAGATGGCTGTCAGCGACGCGGAAAAAGAAGAAAAACTCCTTGAGAAAATTTCGAAGGGTGAGAAGATCACGTCGGTTGAGGAGATGAGCGACAACTATAAGCTTCAGCTCACAAATTTGATGATGATGCAGGCGGATTCGGAACTCGCGGGCGGCTACGGTTATGTGCCGTGGATTCAGAAATCTCCCAATATCAATGAGACCCTCGTTGTCAGCCAAATCGTAAAAGACGAGATTCGCCATGCGCGCGTCATGTATCGGCTGTTGGAAGGTGTAGGAGTCGATGTCGACGCGTATTACGATAAGCATAACTTTGCGTCGCGCACCGAGGACGCGGATATCGGGACCGAGCGCATCTCCGATGATAAACGCGTCAATATTTTTTATTACCCGATCGACACCTGGAACGATTTCATCATGTTCAACTTCTGCATGGACCGCGGTGCGGGGCATCAGTTGGAGGATTCCCTCGATTGTTCCTACAAACCCTGGTGCGACACCATGGAAGGTATTTTTAAAGAAGAGACGATGCATATGGCCCATGGCGACCAATGGGTTAAGCGCCTCTCCGCCGACAAGAAGACCCATGACGGGATTCAGGAAGCCCTCAATACCTGGTATCCGCGAACCATGAATATTTTCGGTCGTCGCGGCTCGAAGCGTAATGTGGTTTACCGCAAATACGGCTTGAAGAAGCGCGATAATGATGATGTGCGGAAGTCCTTCGCAGACGACGTTCAGAATAAGTGCGACGAGTATGGTCTGAAGCGGCCCGACTGGCAGCCGGAAGAATCAAAAATGACTGAGGAGCCGTTTATCCCCGGATGATGATTGTCGGTGTTGTCGGCGCGGGAACCATGGGCCGCGGGATTGCGCAGCTTGCGCTGCAGAGTGGTCTCGCGGTTCGTTTGTTTGACTCATTCCCTGAGGTTCTGCCAGCGGCGAAGACAAAAATTCGTGCAGGGCTGGCTAAGGGCGTGGAGCGGGGGAAGTTATCGCAGGAAGATGCTGACGCCGCATTCGGGCGCCTTG
Organism: Elusimicrobiota bacterium; assembly: GCA_002401485.1. Lineage (GTDB taxonomy): Bacteria > Elusimicrobiota > Elusimicrobia > UBA1565 > UBA1565 > UBA1565. Next base: position 4,583 of record NVTF01000118.1, read on the forward strand.
TTCTCGCCGAGAAACTCAAAGACCTCGAGCCGGTCGATTTCGTAATAGAAGCGATCGTAGAAGACCTCCAGGTTAAAAAAAATCTGTTCCGTGCGCTTGAAGCCGTCGTGAGGGAGAGTGTTCCGCTGGCGACGAATACGTCTTCGATTCCGGTCGCTAAAATCGCGGAAGATCTTGAGCATCCCGAACGAGTCGTGGGCATGCATTTCTTTAATCCGCCGGTGGCGATGAAGCTGGTTGAGGTGATTCGCCACGAAGGGGCTGCGGGCACCCCCTTCATTCAGGCGATTGAGATGGCGAAAACAATGACGCGTGTCCCTGTGGAAGTAAAAGATACGCCTGGCTTTCTTGTGAATCGGGTGGTGCGGTCGTATTACCTCGTCGCGATGCGCCTCGCCGCCCAAGGGGCGGGATCTTACGCGGAAATCGACGCTGCCCTCACGCGCGCCGGCGGGCTGCGCATGGGTCCGTTCACCCTCATGGATTTCATCGGGCTGGAAGTGAATTTTAAGATCACGCAGACGATTTATGAAGGTCTTGGTCGGCCCGAGCGGCTCAAGCCGCATGAGATTCAGGCTGCATTGGTGGCAGCTGGCTGCAAGGGACGTAAATCCGGGAAGGGATTTTATTTATACGAAGACGGCAAAGATCCCGTTGAAAACCCGGAGGCGTTGGCGCTTTTGCCCGACGAGCGCACGGTTCTGCCGGATGAAGTTCTCTTTGATCGCATCCTGGAGGCGATTCACGTTGAGGCGAAGATCGTCGTGGAAACGGGCGTTGCGGCCAAGGACGGCGTTGATACCGCAGTGAAGCTTGCTATGAATTTTCCGAAAGGTCCCTTTGAATGGGCCGAGGCGGCCCATGCCTGAGACGAAGTTCCGCGATCTCGGCGATGTGATCCGAGCCTACCCTGAAGCGGTCGAGTTGCTGCACAAACATGGGATCCATACCTGCTCGGGCTGCTATATCACGTTTTTTTCGGAGTTTGAAAAAGCGGCGGCGTTTCATGCCGTTCCCGATACAAAGAAATTCATAAATGACCTAAAAGAGTTTCTGGAATCGCGCGAGTCATGAAGCTCCTGCTCGCTTTTGCACTGCTCGCAACTCCCGTTTTGGCGCTGGAGGGTACTGACGCCCTAAAAAGGGATCTCCCCAATTTCGACCGGGTGAGCGCTGCTTATTACCGCGGCGGCCAACCGACCCGGGAAGGGTTTAAGATGCTTGCCCGTCTCGGCGTGAAAACCGTGATCGACTTTCGGGATGATCCAAAAGAATTTGAGCCCGGCGCGGTGCGCGCAGCGGGCATGGTTTATGTGCCGCTTCCCATGTCGACCTGGGTGCGTCCCACCGATGAGACCATCGCTGCGTTTTTAACGCTGTTGGAGGACCCCGCGGCGTCTCCTCTGTTTGTGCATTGCTGGCGGGGATCGGACCGGACGGGATTGATGAGCGCGATCCGGCGTATGGAAAAAGACAGTTGGAAGCCTCGGCGCGCGGCGAAGGAAATGATCGCGTTTCGCGGAGCATCCCCGCCGTTGATTCGGTTTGTTTTTAAGTATTATAAGCTCAGGAATCCGAAATACGAAATGCCGGACCTCGAGCGCGAATTTCCCGACATCTACCGTTAGACTCCTATTGGCAAATTGATGCATCCGACTCCGCCGCCTGCGGCGCAGACCTTCTCAATGACCATTCGTCTTAAATCCGGGATCCTATTGTGCACGTTGTTGCCGGGGCAAATATTGTATCCGCGTCCCGTCTTGCCTGACCAATAACGATGGCCGACTAAAAAGTCATCCCTGCTGACGTCAATTCTGTATTTGAGAGCGGTTTCAGCCGCGATGTTGACGAGGCTGAGTGTCTGCGGCCCTGAAAGCGCATTGCCTTCGTGATAAGAGCCCATCAATGCAATTCCAACATTGCCCGGATTCTCTCCCTTGACATGTTCCCCTTCAAAGCCTGTGGGAACTCCTTCGATCAGGTTCCCTGCTGAGTCGAGCAGATAATGGTAGCCAATGTCGAAAAGTTTGGCGCCGGGACGCTGCTTCATGTGGTAATGCTGAATATTTCTTGCGATGAAAGAACTTCGCTCAGCGTTGCTGCTAGAAGCCCCGCCGGTATGATGCAGCGTTAATCGAGCCGGAACATGGGTCGTGCGCTGTGTGGCGTCGTTGGCGCGCCAGGACGAGCGTCTGATAATAGCATCAATGAAAATTCCGTCTTCTGCCTGAACATTAGATCCGAGTTTCAACAACGGAGGGTGCCATTGTCGTTCTTCGTTGTTAACATTAACCGTCGCGACCCGAGTCTGGGGCCCAGTCTCAGACAATTCCATTTTGGGTGCCTGGTCGGAAACAACCAACTTCCGAACCATGGAGTTCACGGCATCAACAGGTAAACCCATGCGCGAGAAAAAAAGTTCAATTCCCCGGCCTTTGTAGTTGTTCTCTTTAGCATATCGATGACCGGCCTGATAGGAAGCCAAAGCGCATCGTTGGTCACCGCCGCAAATCTTCAAATAGCGGGCCATAATGCGGGAAGCAGAACGAGCGTTTACCCGCGCATCCTGTAAATCTTGTCTTGAGATGCTTTTCTCACCTTTGGGCAGAACCCAGTTTGCCGAACCAGCGGAGACACCCATTAATCCGCCTGGACGCTGGGGGTCATGTCCTGATTTTGCCTTAGCAATGGCCTCCATGAGCTCGACGCCCACTCCAGCAAGCTCGGCCTCCTGAGTGATGATTAAGCCGATGTCTTCACGGGAAAGGGATTTATTTTCATTTTGTGATGTCGGTTTTATTTGCGCGACCTCAGTGATCAGGCCTTGAGTTGCAATTATTGGACTTGCCACCGCCCTCCAGGCGTTTTTAAAGGCATCCACAAAATTTTGAGCGCCCCATTTCTGAGGAACGGTTCCGCCCTTCTCAACGCGCCCCATGCCGGCCTGATAGGCGGCAAGCGCTAATTCCAGATTCCCGTCATAACGATCAAGTGTCTTTGCCAGGAGTCTGGCCCCTGCGCGAATATTGACCTCGGGATTTTGAAGTTGCAGGGGCGAAGGTGGTTCCTTGAGATTGAGCACCCAGGCCGCAGTTCTAGGGGAAACCATCATGAGACCATGGGCCCCGCCTCCGGACTTATTTGGGTTGAAGTTTGATTTTACCTGTATGACTGTGCGAAGGACTTCTTCATCAATGCCGGCATCGGCGGCTTCTTTTTTGATGATCGCTGAAATGGCATCAGAAGCAGCAAGTTCTCCCGAGGTGGAAGCGTTATCGAATAAGCGATCCAGGTCGCCGTCAGCATCCCTGGCAAGATTTAATGTCTTGCTTACTGATAGTTTGGACCGAGGTAATGCGGGATCTACAGTCTCCGCGCCCGGCTCTCTTCCCTGATTAGGAATATTCTTAAAAACGACATTATCTTTTCCCCAGAACTCACGGAGTTGCTCAAGCGTCGATTCGTCCCACAGCAACCATGCGCTAGACTCAAATATAAGAATCGATTGGTTTTGGGTGTGTGGGGTTTGACCTGAAGAGGGCCGCGGGACTATCCGGTTTTGAACCGAGTTTCCAAGCAGAATTTTGCTTAACGCCTGGGTATCGCGATAACGTTGATCGTGATTGATGGGCAGGGTCACGCTAATGCGGATCTGAGCGGGTGCTCCGGGATCGGAAGAAGCCGGGGCTGAGAGGGCGAGCAGAGAGGGGAGCAGCAGCAGCAACATCACCATACAGTAAATGCCGGAGTTCTCAACTTCAAGTGTCCGCAGGAAGAATTGAACCTTGTGTATGCTCACCTATGAGAAATTATGGTCGCGCTCAGAAATAAGGGCCCAGGGAGAGGGCCCGGATGGCTCAGGCCATCTTTCGGCGGCTTTGGTAGAATCAATTATCGCCGTTATGTTGCGCCGAATAGTTGCTTTCTTCCTGGCGTTTGCTGTTGCCGGCTCTCCCGCCTCCGCTCGGATCGGACTCGGACGATCGTCTGCGCGTGTTCTCCGGACCGCTGTTCCTCTTTCCTTAACGACTTCCTTGGGTGTTGCCGCTCCCGCACTGCCCACTCTTGAGGCCCCTGGGCTTTCGGAGTTTCTTCCCACGCCAGGGATTTTCCTTCAGCCTGAGACGGCGGCGGTCATTGCCCCGCGCGTTCGACGGGCTGAGGCGGTGCGTAGATCCGACATCCAGCCGGTTCGTTCTCCGAATTTCGCGCGGGATATCCCGATTAGAACGGCGTTGGTACAACGGCTCGCCAAGGGTCCGTTGTCCTCCCCGATGTTGTCATGGGTTTTTGATGCGGGAACATTCTCGTCTCCCGCGAATGATGCCGTTTGGGCCCGCGGAACCAACCGTCGAAATTCAGGTTTGAATTCCGCCGATGCGGCGGCTGAAGAAGAGCTTGTTGATACCGAACTTCCCCCGACTCCTGAAGAGGCCCCGGCCAAGTTGCTGCCGGGTGTGCCCGAACCCGAACTGCCGGTTTCGTATCGGTGGTATATCCTGGGCAAATCATTGTTCGCGCTCGGCCAGCAATCGAGCACGATACTGATTCCGGTTCTTGCCTATAGTGTCGGAGGATTTAGCCTCGCGGCGATTGTCATGGCCGCGCGCCTGGCGGCGAGTATTCCCGGAAGTGTTCTCGGCGAGACGCTTGTGGAGAAAATCGGGTCGCGCCGCACCTACATCATCGGAATCGCGGCCAATGCCTTAGCCTATGCCGGTGTTGCCGCCGCGATGATTTATACCGGAGAACTCGCCTTTATTCCGTTTATTGGGTTTGTGTTGATTGATGGATTTGCCTATGGGAGTTTGCGCGGCGTCGCCGAAAAGCGCATCGCGACGACGATTTTGGGAGGCGGGAATCGGCGGTTGCTTGAGCGCGGTTCGGCCGTCATGTATTTCGCGTATCGTTCGGCTGAACTGGTGACGGCGTTTTCGGTAGGTGCCGCATTGCTTCTTGGAGTGCCTCCGGAAATAATTGGTGTGACGGCGGGGCTGATTATGCTGACGGGCATTATCCCCTTCCGGTTTATTAAGCCGGGTGCGGCTGACCTTGAGAAGGCCGTTGAAGCCAAAGTCGAGGGCGCTAAGCGTCTGCCGTTTGCTATGTACCTCCCGTTTATTTTCGGGACCTTTACTTACTTGGCGATGTATGAAGTCTTTGGACCGCTCTTTGCACTCGAAATATTCCACGATCCCGGCATGGCGGGGCTGTTATTGGGCTCCTACGCCGCGGGCGGTGTGGTCTTGGCGGGGTTGCTGTCTGCACGGGGAAAGGTGCGTGAGATGGTCGAGCGCACGCTTCCATGGTTTTACAAGATCAGTCCTAAGACGTGGACGGCGACGGGCATCGTCGCATCGCTTCTTTTTCTCTGGACGAGTCTCGGCCTGAAAGATCCCACGACCTCGCTGATTTTGGCGGGCGTCATGGGCGGCGGAATCACGGCGGTCAAGGTTTATTGGCGGGCTATTTATCAACGCAAGCTCGCTCCCGAACATCAAAGCAAGGTGTTTAAATGGCTCAGCGTATGGAGTTCCGTCGGCGCTCTCGCAGCGATTGGCCTCCTTGAGGGAACACGCTGGTTCTTCCCGGCGTTGGCTCCCGAGGCGCTGTTT
>NVTF01000119.1 GCA_002401485.1 Elusimicrobiota bacterium
ATCACACCCGAAAAATACGTCCGCGCCTCAACTGTGAATCGGCCTTCCACCATTTCATCGAATATGAATTGATTGATCCTTTCTCGTTCCTCGGGGTTAGGGGTTCGGTAATCGATGCCCGCTCTCTCGAAGTAGGGGTGATAAACCGATCCTTCCATCAGGAATTTCGTACCCAAAAGCGCCACCCGACGGCATTGGAGGCGCTTGGCTTCGGACGCAACTTCTTCGGCGATGTGCAGCCATGGCAACGGCGAGCGGGACTCCAAATGTTCAAAGGCCTCGTGAATGGTATTGTCCGGACAAATTAAAAAATCGGCGCCGATTTTGGCGAGCTTCTCGGCGGAGGACAACATCAAATCCGCAACGCCTTTCCAATTGCCTGATTCGATATGCGGCATGTACTCCGCCATCGCATGGGTATGCATGCTGATTTCCGGATGGGCGTACTTTTCTCCCAGCAACTGGGCGCCTTCCGTACAGATAGTTTGATGGCATAAGGCCGCGCCCGGGGCGCTGCAGCCGACAATGCCGATGTGCTGGAAAGAGGCCATCACCCGACGAGGATGAGGATAAAGACGGCCGGGAGGTACGCGAGACTCGCGAAGAACAGTCGCCGCAGATCCTTGTCAGCCATCGTCCAGCTCGCCTTCAGGCCAAGCAGCAGGAAGGCAGAACCGATCATGAGAACCCCATAGCCGTACGCCAAGCCCACCACTCCGAAATACGTCGGGAGCATGGAGGCAATCAGCAGTGAGAACGAGTGAATTGCGATTTGCACCCGCGTCGACCCGCCTTCGGGATCAAGAACAGGCGTGAACCGAAAGCCGGCACGCGCGTAATCCTCGCGATAGAGCCAGAAGAGCGCGTGAAAATGGGGGATTTGCCAGATCATCTGAATCCCAAACAACAGCCACGCGCCCAGTGCGAGCTCACCCGCAGCGGCCGCCCAACCGATCATCGGCGGGATCGCCCCGGAAACCGCGCCCACCCAGGTGCTTTGCGGCGTGACGCGCTTGAGCGGGGTATAAAGCGCAACATACAACGTCAAGGTCAACGCCGCAAGAACAGCAGCCAGAGCGTTGACTGTCATCGCCAGCAGCGCGATGCCCCAAGCGCCGCAGGCGATGCCAAAAAACAGAACTTCGCCCGGTTTCAGGCGACCTGCGGGAAGGGGACGATTCTTCGTGCGCGTCATGAGAGCGTCGGCATCCCGCTCTAAATATTGGTTCAATGCGCCTGCGGATGCCGAGGCGAGAAAGGTCCCAATCAAGGTCAGCGTCAATAGGGTCCAATCCGAGCCGCCCGCCATGCGGTAGCCTACCGCAGTAGAGACAGCCACCAGCATCGAAATCCGCGGTTTTACGAGGACCAGGTAATCCTTCATTGCGCTTTCTCCACAGCGCCGATACGATGCGCGCGCAGGGTCCACAACACCGTGATCCCGAGAATAAGCGCCCCAAGCGCTTGATGCGCCGTCGGAAGAAGCGCGATGAACCCGATGGCCCGGTCCGAGCGGCCGAGGAAGGCCCCGACGCCGAGAAACACTTGAGCGAGCACCATCAGCATCAGCAGGAGGGAAAGGATTTGAATGTCAGGCCCGCCATCGGACTGTCCGATATAGGCGACGCGTGATACGGCCCAGAAGGCTAAGAAAGCGCCGACTAAATGCGACGCGAGGCCCGTACCGGTGTGGCGCAAAATAGCCCCAAGGACCAATTGGACGAATAAAATTCCGACAGCCAAACGTCCTTTTTTCCAAAGAGTTCCACCCGGGGTCTCCGACGTCTCCAGGTACCACGAGGAACTGCCTTGGGCGATCAGAATGAGACAGCAAAACAAGCTCTGTCCCAGTACCGCGTGCGCAATCGACACCTGAGGGGGAAGACCATAAAGGACTGTCACGCCGCCCAAAACGGCCTGCAGGAGCACGCCAAAGCCCGCCGCCAGGGATAGACGGCGCATCCAGCGGCGAGTATCTGTAAGATGAATCCAAATGGCGAGGATGCAGGTCAGCGCGGCGACGACGGACGCAATCATGCGATGGCCGTGCTCAAACAAAACACCGCCCACCATCGGAGGCATCCACTGGCCATACGAAAGAGGCCAATCAGGAACGGCGAGCCCCGATCCCGTCGAAGTCACCATGCCGCCGGCGAACAACACAAAAAAAGCGAAAAAAGCGGAGAAGGAAGCCAGACGATGCAGGGTCACAGCGGCCACCGCTCCTCAGAACCCTCACCCTCATCCATAAGGCCCATCTTGGCGAAAATTTGTGCTTTTTTACGTTCAGTGCGACGGATGTAGGAGACAATGGTCGCAAGAATTGAGAAAACGCAGACCAACAAGACAACACCGCCGATGAGCAGGCCGTTGAGCATGCCTTCGGTCTCGCCGCCAAAACACGTGGCGCAGGACCAACTATCCGACGGAATCAGCAATAAGAGAGGGAAGAGAGCGTTACGCATCCGCCTCGGCCTGGTCCTGACGCAGGAACCATTGTAGATACGGGAGTCCCGCAGCGAGGCCGATGACAGAGAAGAGAGCTAAAGCAATACTGAAGCCTGCTGCACCCTCGAGCACGCGCTGAACCGACCACGCGGCCATAAACGACAACAAGCCGAGGGAAACGATGATGAAGAAGATATGGAAGGAACGCAGTGACATCGACGGCTGTATTATACCACGTTCAGTGGTGGTCCCCGCCGTGATGTTTTCCGGTATCGAGAACCGCTGGATGTTGGCTTTGATAGCGAATTTCGTTCTTCATCATGCCGTCGATGATTGGAATCGAGAACAAAACGACGCACATGCACGCTGCCAGGATGAGAATACTGTGGATCAGCTTCTTTTCCCATTTCAGATGCATAAAAAACGCCGCAACAAGGGATCCTTTGATTCCGGCAATGCCAAGCCCGATAATTAATCCAAAAGGCGACGGGAGATGCACTGTTGAAACCCATACCGTCGCAATCGTCAGTAAAAGTAGAATACCGCCTATTTTCCAATAGAGGGCTTCGTGGTCTTCGTGGTGTTCGGCCGGAGCCGTTTCAGTGGTCGTGGGATCGCTCATGATTAGAGTAGATAAAGTGCCGGGAAGAGGAATATCCAAACAAGATCAACAAAGTGCCAGTACAAGCCGGCATACTCCACACGTCCTTCAAACAGCTTGTCGTCCCAACCGCCGTTTTTCGCCCACCACATCAGGCCGACATTCCAAATAATGCCGCCGATGATGTGAATGGCGTGCAGGCCCGTCGTTGTGAAATAAATCGCGTAGAAAATGTTGGTGGAAGGGGCAATGCCGAGTTTGAACTTGGCGCCGTATTCAAACGCCTTCAAAACGAGAAAGGCCAGCGCCAAGAGGACCGTGATCCCCATGTATTTATTAAAGCCGGCGATGTCGCGCTTCTGAACCCGTGAGTGACCCATCACATAGGTCACCGAAGAGATGATCAGGATCGCGGTATTGACTGTCGCGAGAGGAACGTTCAGTACATCCCACCCGACCGGCCACGCGGGAGCGGCCATGCGCAGCACAATATAGGTGGTAAACAAGGTGCCAAACAGCATGATTTCCGACGCGAGGAAAAGCCAAATCCCCAACTTCCCGTCGGGAATGCCGACGTTTTCGTACTCAGATGTTAAGACCTCTGCGGGGGTCGATGTCATGACGGGGCCTCTGCCTTTTCTTGATTCTGTGGCAGCCAATCCTCTTTATGATCGGGATGCGAATATTCGTACGGCCCGCGATACACGCGCGGCACTTCAGGGAAGTTGCCATGAGGCGGAGGGGACGGACACATCCAATCCAGCGTCGTCGCCTTCCACGGATTGGAGTCAACCTTTTCTCCGTAAAACATGCTGTAGAAGAAGTTGTAGATGAAGGGAATCTGGAACACCATCAGGGTAATCGCAGCCAGCGTGCTGACGACATGCATCGGCTGACCGACGAGATTATGCAGATGTGCGGTCGGATCAAACAGACGGCGTGACTGCCCCTGCAATCCAATGATCATCATCGGCATGAAAATGAAGTTCATCGCGATGACCGAACCCCAGAAGTGCAGTTTGCCAAGGCCTTCATCCATTTTACGGCCGAACATTTTAGGGAACCAATGATAGGTGCCGGCGAAGAGAGCCATCAGCGACCCTGTGACGACGACGTAGTGGAAATGGCCGATCACGTAGTAGGTGTCATGCAGATAGATGTCGGTGACAGTCACGCCCAACGGAAGTCCCGTCAGTCCGGCGATACCGAACAGCGGCAGGAAGGACAGCGCAAATAGCATCGGAGTGTTGAAGCGAATCGATCCGCCCTTGAGACTCAAAATCAAACAGGTCAACAACGCGACCGACGGCACGGAAATGATCATCGTCGTAATCAAGAAGAAGTTCGACATCGCCGGAGCCATGCCGCTTAGGAACATGTGATGCGCCCAAACAACAAAACTCATGCCCCCGATGAACATCATCGCGTAGACTATTTCCCGGTAGCCGAAGAGGGGTTTGCGTGTATTGTTGGCGATGATCTCGGCGATGATGCCAAACGGCGGCAGGACCAGCACGTACACCTCAGGGTGCGCCAGGAACCAGAACAAATGCTGGTACAGGACCACGGCTCCGCCGCCGGCGTATTGCGCCGCTTGCCCGGCGATCACAAGCCCATCGGGCATGTAAAAACTGGTGTGAAAGAGGCGATCCATGAGCTGAAGGATGGCCGCCGCTTCCAGCGGGGGGAAGGCGAGCAAAAGCAAAAAGGCGGTAACAAACTGAGCCCATGTGAATACCGGCATGCGCCACAAGGTCATGCCCGGCGCCCTCAGGTTCAACACCGTAACGATAAAGTTCATTGACCCGAGCAGCGATGAGGTGATCAGAAACACCATTCCCACCAGCCATACGGTTTGGCCGGGGTTAATCACGGAAAGCGGGGGATACGACGTCCAGCCCGACTGGGCCGCACCGCCCGGCATAAAGAAGGATGCGAGCATGATCAGACCGCCGGGCAAATAGGCCCAGTAGGACAACATGTTCATGCGCGGAAACGCCATGTCGGGCGCGCCGATCTGCATCGGCAAGACAAAATTGCCGAATGCGCCGACACCCAACGGAACGATCCCAAGAAACACCATGATCGTGCCGTGCATCGCGCCCAACTGATTGTAGCCGGTCGGACCCAAAACCCCGCCCGGAGCGAAGGTTGCAGGCAGCAGCCGGCCGAGAATCGGAATTTCGGTGCCGGGATAGGCCAACTGCCAGCGCATGATCAGGATCATCGAAAATCCGGCCAGCAGGAAACAAAACGATGTAATCATGTACTGCAGCCCGATCATCTTGTGATCGACGGAGAAAACGTATTTTCGCCAGAAGGAAAGTTCGTATCCGTGGTCGCTCATAGAACCTACCACTCCTCGCCGGCCGCTTCAGTTTTCTTGGGTGCCAGCGTTGCGAGCCATTTATCAAATTCTTCCTGGCTCTCGACCTTCACGTCCGCGCGCATGATCGTGTGTCCGACCCCGCACAACTGGGCGCAGGTTACTTCGTAATCACCCTCGAGCGTCGGCTCAAACCAAATGGGAATCACCAGGCCCGGCGTCGCGTCCTGCTTGATGCGAAATGACGGGATGGAGAAGCTGTGAATCACATCCTTGGACGCCAACCGCGCCAAAACGGGCTTGCCGATCGGGAAATGCATATCGTTGACCGTCACGATGTCATCTTTACCGTCGGCATCCGCCGGATCAATGCCAAAGGGATTTGTAAAATCGATATGGTTAATAGCCGTCTTGCCGAATTTTCCGTCAGCGCCGGCATAACGAACATTCCAATTGAACTGCTCCGCCAAGACTTCGATCACCGTTGAATCTTTTTCGGCGGGCGCGGACATTTTGATGTCGCTCCAGGACGGAATCGCGTAGAAAAATACGATAACCAATTCGAGGCCCAGAATAATCACATCGGGGGCGAGCGAGGCCTTATGGCTAATGTGCACGCGCTCGGCCTTGTGGCCTTCACGTTGCCGGTACGCGAACAGCAAATAGGAAAAATAAACCAGCCACAAAACGAAAATCCCACCCATTAAAATGTGAATGCCCCAGATGCCGAAATCGATTTTCGCGGCGTAGCTCGAGGCCTGGACGGGCATGAACCAACCGTAGTTGCTCATTACCATTCCTCCGACGAAGCGTCCGCATCGCCCGGGGACAACGTCATCAAATAGTCGGCCACGGCTTCAATTTCATCAGTTTTGAGCTTGGCTTCCCAACGCGGCATATAGAGGAGGGGCGTTGATCCGGAAGGATCGGCTTGGATCGGATGCCGAACTCCTTGGGCGATTCTCTTGATCAATTCCTCGCGGGAGAAGGTCTCCTGGACCGTATTAATCGCGGGGATTAAATCGCCGACCACATTGTTGTTCGGATATCCGCCCGCGCCGTCCTTGCTGTGACAGGTCACGCAGCCGACGCGTTCATAAATTTCAGCGCCGCGAGCGACGGAATCTCCGCGAAAGGGTTTGGCGTCCCACGGACGCACGGTATTCAAATAACCCTGGCCCGTCAACGAGGTGAGGTAGGCGACGAGATCGTTGCGCACGCTTTCCTGTAAATAGAAGTTCGGCATCGAGACATGGGGCTTCCACGCGCTCGGGTTAATCAACCAACGATGTAAAAATTCCGAGGATTTTCTAAAACCCACAAAGGAAAGATCCGGCCCGAGCGTTCCCTGCTCGTCCAGACCGGCAACGGTGTGGCACTTTGTGCATTTATACGCCTGGAAGGTCGCCTCGCCGCGATGAACTGGATCGTCATGTCCCAGTTGGCAGGCGGATAAAACACCGACAATGAAAAGCAATGCAGTACAACGGAGTCGATTCATGCAGGGGCATCTTAAATAAGTTGCGGTAGTAGTGTCAATATTTACCCTTACGGCGGCCTCAAATTTACGTCAGGTTCTCCCTTGCACGTATCGATTATCGACCCTCCAAGGGGAAATTGGGCATTCTTATTCGCGGAGATTCTCTCTAAAAAAAATTTATACAGTTTTTTCGGACCAGGCTTAGTTCACTCAATGCAATCGTACGCGTCTGAAGATAACTCCCCTAGCCATTTATCAGATCTCCCGCTTTGGGTTCCGGGAGTGGTGGCGCTGTTGACGTTTGTCGCGTTTCTCCCCACGCTCTCCAACGGATTCGTTTTTGACGACCACAAACTCTTGGTCGATAATCCTCATTTCCGCGGACTCGGACTCCCTCAACTAAAATGGATGTTCACCACGACTTTCATGGGGCATTATAAACCCTTATCCTGGATGAGCTACGCGGGAGATTATTTCCTTTGGGGAATGTCTCCACCAGGGTTTCATTTAACCAGCCTGCTGATTCATTGCGCCAGTGCGGCAATTTTCTGCCTCATCACCGCGCGACTCTTGCGCGCACACCGGAGCCAGAGCCTCCAGCACCAGGTTGCGCAAATCTCAAAAAATGACCTCATTAGCGCGGCGGTTTTTTCGTCGCTTTTTTTCTCGATTCATCCGTTGCGCGTTGAATCCGTGGCTTGGGCCACGGAACGCCGCGATGTTTTATCCGGGGTGTTCATCCTTCTCGCGGTGTATGCCTACCTCAGACACGCGGAAGATGGCCGCCAATCCCGGCGTTGGTGGCGGATTTGCCATGTGGCTGCGGCAGCAGCGCTCTTTTCCAAGGTCATTGCCATTATCCTGCCCGTCCTCTTGGTGCTGCTGGATTTTTATCCACTTGGGCGCTGGAAAGGAGGGTCGCTGGCTCGCTTGATAACGTCTGTGCGCGAGAAGGGCCTTTTGTTTTTCGCCTCGACGGCTATGGGGATTATGGGCATTCTTGCCAACCAAAACACGGGATTGATTCCCCTTTGGCATGCTCCGGGCCTTGCTGAACGAATGCTTATTGCCATCTTTGCTCCGGCTTTTTACCTGGCAAAAACTCTGCTTCCCCTCAATTTGCTGCCGATTTACGAGATGCGAACCGACATTGCCCCCTTCTCACCGGAATTTCTTATTCCGGCGGCCATTACGCTCGCGTTGAGCGTGGGCGCGTGGCGAACCCGCCGCCGTTGGCCGGCCGCCTCGGCGTGCTGGGCAGCATTTATCATTGCCTATGCTCCAACTTCAACCTCAATTCTTAACGGCGCGCATCTTGCCGCCGACCGCTACACCTACCTCGCCTGCTTACCCTGGGCGCTTTTTGCCGGAGGAGGGTTTTTGGCACTCGCATCGCGGCGGCTCGTATGGCACAAGGTCGCCCTCGGGGCGGCACTTTTGGCGCTGCCCGCCCTTGGAACCCTCACCTGGAGGCAAACCCAGCGTTGGCGCGATTGCGAATCCCTTTGGCGATATACCATATCCGTCGACCCTCAAATGTTAACCGCATACAATAATCTGGGAACCGCGCTCCTCAAACAAAGCAGAAATCGTGAAGCCTTGGACGTCTACCTCCAAGCGCTTAAGCTAAATCCCGACTACGGGCGGGCGCATTCAAACCTCGGTTTTGCGTTGTCGCGTCTTGGACGACTCCGGGAGGCCAGGTCCCATTACGAGAAAGCACTGCAGCTCTCCCCAGGCGACGCGAAGACGCACAACAACCTAGGGATACTGCTTGCCGCTCAGGGGAAACTTGAACCAGCAGCAGCCCATTACACCAAAGCCCTGCAAATCGAACCCAGCAATCCGCGCGCGCACAATAATCTCGGCACCCTCTACTTCAAAATGGGAAAATGGAACAAGGCTCGGCGCGAGTTTGAGACGGCGTTAACGCTCAATCCCCATCTTGAAGGAATCCGAGGCAACCTCGGGGACCTCCTGATCAAACAGGGAAAAGTCGCGGAAGCAATCCGCCACTACCAGGAAGAACTGAACCTCAATCCGGAGAACGCAAAAACCCATAACCGCCTGGGCATGGCTTACATCAAGCTGGGGCAATTGGATAGGGCCGAATCAGAACTTCAAACCGCCTTGCGCCTGAACCCGGGCTACACCAAGGCCCAAAAAAACCTAGAGATTACCCGCCAAAGAAAGCGTGATATGAGGCGGTAGTTTAAATCCGTGGGACTCTCTTTAACCTATCAACTGTCATAAATTGCAGGCATAATTCCGCGAATATGGCCATTTTTTTAATTTTCGCACCAGTTTTAGTTAAATTACCGCATTTTTTCACAATTTCTATTGCGAAATGGATAATTTTCTGCTATTTTGCAGTATAGGGTTGCCGGACAAAATTATACTTTTGGGGAGAATTGGAATGGGAATCGCCGGGACAAAACTTATTGATGAGACGTTGGCGTCGTTGCGACGGGCGCACAGATTGGAGGGGAAGTCTGCGATGGAAACTTTTGGAGTTCTCACATTCGATAAGAAAGCGATGGCTCGGCATTTGAGCAAGGCGGTCTGCCGCAAACTCATCGCCGTTATTGAAAACAACGAAAAACTGGATTCCGAAATTGCCGAGGAAGTCGCCCACGGAATGAAGGATTGGGCAATCGACCAAGGCACCACCCATTTCTGCCATTGGTTTCAACCCATGCGCGGCGTAACTGCGGAAAAGCACGACGCATTTTTATCCTTTGATGATGAAGGCCTTCCGATTCAACGTTTCTCCGGACGACAGTTGATTCAAGGCGAGCCCGACGCGTCTTCTTTCCCGTCCGGCGGGACACGGTCGACCTTTGAAGCGCGCGGCTACACAGCCTGGGATCCTACATCCTCAGCGTTCATCTTTAATACGGGGAAGGCGTCCACCCTCGTCATCCCTTCGGTATTCCTGTCCTGGACCGGCACCGTCCTCGACATGAAGATGCCGCTGCTCCGCTCACTCGCGGCCGTCGAAGACCGCTCGCTCAAATTGCTGAAGCTGTTTGGAAATCGCAGCGCGAAATACGTTCGCATGACCGTTGGTTCCGAGCAAGAGTACTTCCTCATTTCCAAGGACATGTACGAATCCCGCCCGGATCTCATGATCACCGGTCGAACCCTGTTCGGCAAATCCTCGGCGAAGGATCAACAAATGGAAGATCATTACTTCGGCGCGATCAAGCCGAAGGTGCTCGACTTCATGGCCGATGTTGATGCCGCACTGGTTGCCCGCGGCATC
>NVTF01000120.1 GCA_002401485.1 Elusimicrobiota bacterium
GATCCCGTCGATATCGGTTTTGGAATGAAATTGCACGCCTTGGCTGGAGTGCCATTGGCGGCCCGAGGGTTTGACGACGATTTCTTCGGAAAGTGTTTCTTTGTGGCGTTCGAGGAAGGCTTCGACTTCCTTGCGGATTTCAGCCTCACGGCCCGCCCCGGTCGGAAATTCGCGCAGGGCCACCTGTTCGTTTTCGAGATTGGCGAGTGCGCCTTCCTGGCGCAGCGGGTTGGCGGACTTCAGCAGCGCCAGAGATTTGGGAACCGGGGCGCCTTCGGCGGCTTGCAGCATGCGGGTTTTGAGTTTATCTCCCGTGACCGACCACAAGGCAAGCGAACTCGATTGCGGAACATTGAGATTTTTCTCGGAGGCTTCCCCGTCCGGGCGGCCATACGCGCCTTGGGTTAGGAAATTCGCGTAATACAAAGCGGGTCGCGGTGTTTTGTAGGTCAGGACATAGGCCTGGCCGTTTTCGTCAAAGGTGATGCCTTTTTTTATGAAGGGGGCTTTGCCGACCCCGCTGTCATGGTCCTTCGAATCAATCCAGGATGGGTCCATCGAAATATGAAAGTCCATCGGGCGCTGCCGGCCGGCTTCGAGGGCGGTCGCGAGTTTGTGAACGGAGGGCAAGGCTTGGAAGCCTGCCGCGTGCCGGGCCGGATCAGCTTCCCCGGTGACCGTGATGCTGATAGGGGCGGGCAGTTGGTTCATGGCCAAACTTTTGCGGAGCTTTACATATTCTTTGCGCTCCACTTCAGAAACGTAGGAACGGCCTTCCAGTTTTTCCGCCCATTCGAAGGCTTTGTCGGCGGCGGACGGATAGAGCTCAACGGCCCAATTACCGAATGCGGACAAGGCGTCCTGCGCGTATTTTTTGATGCCGGTCGGTCCGGTTGTTTCGGTGCCGTCGACTTCGATCGGGATGTCGGTGGTGTCGGCCGCATTGGAGGCTTTCGGTCGGGCGAGAGTGGGGCGTGAAATTCCACGGGAGGCGCTGCCGTCCACCGGGTCCCCTGCGTTGAGTCCCCCCGCTTGAGAGGAATCGAAGAGCAGGTTCAGAGAACGGATCGTCGCTTGGCCGCCCGCGTTTGATCCCTGTTGGTCGCGTCCGGCGGTTCGAGCGGTTCGCTGCAGCCCCCGGGCCGATTTTATTTTGATGACCGGGCCTTGATCGGGGCTGGCGGCATTAAAGGCCTGTGATTTTGGGGCGATTCTTACAGCCTTTGCGGATGGGGCCGTTTCTTCTAAAAATGCAGCCTTGTCAACGGTCGGCAGAGAGAGGTTGGTGTCGAGCGCGCCGGGAGTGATGAGGGCTCCGGTTGGGGCAAGCGACGGCACGCCGATTGTGACTAGGTTTGCACGTGTATTTGTCGGTCCCGTCTTGATGGCAACCGCTTTTCCGGCACGCCCCGCTGCTGCGGAGTGAATCGGTAAACACACGGCAAGTGCCGCTGCGAAGGATCTAAAAAGGAGAGATTTGCAGTGCATCCCTATTATTGTTGCTCTAGACCGAAAATCCCGCCAGGGAAAAATGGGAATAATGCTGTAGGTCCTTTGGGAAATTACAAATGGGCTTGTAGGTACTCGTAAGCGGGGGTGAGGGACCCATTCAGGGTCACCACCGCTCTGCGGATCGGGGCGCTCAGCCCAGATGCTTTGAGGCCATTTTTAAAATCGGCCGCGGCGATCTCGCGAACAAAGGGTGAGAGATGCGAGCCGAATTCCTCGGTCGATTCACGGGGAAGTTCACACGGAAGGTTGTCGACCGCCATGATCACCGGACCGTTGCCGCGAAACCCATCCCGGGTTTTACCGGTGCTGGGATCGAAGATGAAAACAGGATTGCCGGGATCGGTTGCTTTGACCGTCGCTTCAATCGACCCCCCCACGTCGCAGGTGATGTCTCCGATTACTTTCAGCCGTGGCCGTCGCCGCGATCCGTATAGAGGAGCCAGCATGTGCTGGGTTATGAGCCGTGGGTAACGCGGAGTCCAGAAGATACCATTGATGAATAGGCTGATATGCGGCAGAAATCGATGCATTGTGCTGCGGTAGCGATAGGGACGGTCGTGGTAATCGAGATAGCCGAATTGGCGTCCCGGCATGATCGGCTCCATCGTGTCTTTCAAGGAGAAGACCACCTTATACACCCGGTCGCGGCGCAGGCGGCTGGTGCCCCGACGAAGATCCGCAGGTTTAAGCGTTTCCACCGGGAGCCGGTCATACACCTGTTGGGCGCCCCGCGAAACATTCCCCCTTCCAGTGAACGCGCAGATCATCGGGCTCATACGTTTGGGAATTCCGTCTTTTTTGATGCGGCTGCCGACTAAACGCAGGTCGGCCATTGCTTCTTCGAGTCCGGCGTATTCCTTTGCGGGACGGAGGCCTTCGAGCGGATTTTGATGGCCGATGACTTTGTAGCGTTGGCCGAGCGCCCACAGGGAATCGATCATGCCTGCGATACCGGCGTATTTTCCAAAGTAGATCAGGCGGCGGCCGGAGTCGTTGAGAATGCGTTCGTAGTCGATCAGGCGTGAACGCGACGCGAGCACCTTTCGCAGCAGCGGCATGCCGGAGCGTTGTCCCTTCACTGTGTGTGAGAAGAAGATGTAGGTTTTTCCCCGTTCGATTTGCGCCGGCGGGATTTCCTTGACTCCGAAAATCGTCGGGCAGCCGCGCAGGGATTTTTTAATGGTCGCGCCGGCGCGCGCGTAATCCTCATCAGGGAAGGCGCGTTTGCGGGAGGACTGTACCCAGATGTTGATGCCGCTGCTGACAAGAGACCCGGCCTGATCGGGCGTGAGTGGGGCGCGCCGTTCCCAGGCGTTTTTTCCTTCTTTACGAATGCCGATCAAGGGTTTGCGTGAGCTCATTTTGAAACGGTGAACCAGATGAGGAATCCGCCCCAAAGGACGCGGTAAATCGCAAAAACGGTGAAGCTGGCGTTTTTTAAGTAGCGCATCAAGCCGCCGATGGCCAACAGGCCGCTCACTGCGGAGAGTCCGACACCGAGAAAGAAAGTCGCGTCGATACCGCCCGCGAGCAGGTCTTTGAATTTCAGCACGCCGGCACCGGCCACAATCGGAACGGCCATGAGAAACGAGAAACGTGCGGCATCAACACGTTTGAGACCGAGCGCGAGCCCGGCCGTCATGGTGATGCCTGAACGCGAGACCCCGGGAATTATGGCGAGGGCTTGGGAGAGCCCGATCAGGGCGCAGTCCTTGAGGGAAATCGTATCGGCGCCGCGTTCTTTTTTTCCGAAGCGATCGGCAAGACCCAGGAGGATCCCGAAAAACGCGAGCGAAATACCGACCCGGTCGGCGGTACGGAAATGGGTCTCGATAAAGTCGCCGAATGCCAGGCCGGCGATCACGCCCGGAAGGGTGGCGATGATGAGGCCGTCAAAGAGGCGGCGGTCTATGGAATCGGCTCGTGTGAATCCGTCCTTGGCGATGTTGATCAGATCCTTCCAGAAATACACCACCACCGCGAACAAGGTTCCCCAATGCAAAGCGACATCGTAAGCAAGACCTTGGTCAGGCCATCCCGCGAGTTTGGGGATTACGACTAAGTGCGCGGAACTCGAGACCGGAAGAAATTCGGTCAGGCCTTGCACGATTCCTAAAACGGCGGCTTGCAGTGCGCTCATGGGATCTGTGATTTGAAATAGAGAATGCGTTGATTGGCTTCCTCGATCCGCGACTGAGGTATGCGTCCGTCTTCGACCGCCGCCATGAGGGCGCGGTGAACCGTGCGCGCCGCGCCGCGCCGTTTGCGCGCCCGGGAGTAGGAAAGCGTGATCATATCCACGCCCGCGAGAACCGCTTGTACGGCCGCTTCCCCTATGGGGAGACTTTTTCGGATGGCGCCCATTTGAAGATCGTCGGAAAGAACAATGCCGTTAAATCCCATTTCTTCGCGAAGGATTGCGATGGAGGCGGTCGAGAGTGTCACCATATTATTTGCGTCGATATTGCGGTTAAAGAGATGGCCGGGCATGACGCAATCAACGAGTCCAGAGTAAAGCATTTCCCGATACGGCTGGAGTTCGACGTCGGGCTCGGCGGTGTCGGTGATATCGACGGCCCCTTTGTGGGAATCGGCGCGGCTGGAGCCGTGGCCGGGAAAATGCTTCAAGCAAGTCAGGACGCCGTATTTACGATGTGCGCGCACAAACGCCTTTGCATGTTCCGTCACGACAGACGGTTCGTTCGAGAACGAACGACCGAGTTTCGCGATGATCGGATTATCCGGGTTGATGGCGACGTCGACCACGGGCGCTAAATTCCAATTAACGCCGGACTCGCTGAGTGCGGCGGCGATGCGCGATGCCTCGTCGTGGGTTCGGATTGGCGGATGTTCCCCCAGCCAGGCCGCACTTTTGATGTCTTCCAGGCCTTCCAGTCCCGAAAGGCGGTTTACCTTGCCTCCCTCCACGTCCGCCGCGATGAGCAGAGGAGCATCGCCGCAGCGTTCGGCCAGGGTCTGCAGGTTTTCGGTGAGCATCTGCAGTTGGAATCGGCTTAATATGTTTCGTTTGCCCGAACGGCTGCCAGCCGTCTTATCAAAGAGGAGAATACCGCCAACGCCTAGGTCGCATACGAATCGTTCGAAATCCCCCCCGGATTTTACTTCGCTGCCGCGCGTGCCGACCAGCAGCATGCGGGCGATTTTGCGATCGAGGGGCTCGGACTCATCACCCGCAGTCGCGCCGGGTAGAACCGCGAGTGTTAGGGTTAGAACTGCGAGGGCAGCGCGCTTCACCGCGCCTTAGCCGAAAGGGACGCGACCTGGGGGGTGAGGCTTGGGCCGTGAACGGCGACTAGAGCGTCGAAGCTTTTTCGCTTCGCTTTTTTGATGGGTTTTGCTTTGGGAAGTTTGAGGCGAAGAAAATTAACCCAACGCCCGTGTTTGGAAATTTGAAAATGAAGATGGGGGCCGGTCGCCAGTCCTGTTGATCCGACGTAGCCGATTACCTCGCCTTGGCGAATACGCGTGCCGACGCGGATTCCGCGTTTGTAGGCGTTGAGGTGACCGTAAAGCGTTTCGTACACCGAGGAATGTTTAATTTCAATGCGTTTTCCAAATCCACCGCGTCGTCCGACCGCGGTGACACGCCCGCCTCCGACAGCGACCACCGGCGTTCCGCGGGGCGCCGCGTAATCAATCCCGTTGTGGGGGCGGCGTTTGCGCAGGATCGGGTGCCAGCGTCCGCGATTAAAGTAGGACGAGATGCGCCGGAAATTGAGCGGCGCGCGCAGAAACATGCGTTCCAGGGACTGGCCCTTCTCATCGTAGTATTCGCCTTCGAACAGGAAAGCGGTTTGACGCCCGGTGCGTTTGCCTTCGTAGAGGCTCGCTTTAATTTCACGGCCCCAAACGCGCCCGTTGGGAGAGGTGCGCTCTTCCCAAGTGACGGCATACCGGTCCCCTTCACGGGGTTCGGTCAGAAAGTCGATGGTCCATTGAAAAACATCCGCGAACTCCTGCACGATTTCCGGGGAGGCCCCCTGCCGCGTCAGGGAAAGCCAAAGGCTTCCTTTGATGGAGCCGTTTACGGTTTTAAGAACACGCCGGACCGGTGTGTCGGAGACTGAAGCTCGAAATTTTTCGCCGTCGCGGGAAACAACTATGTTTTTACGGTTGCGGTTGAGTGTGACGTGAAGGAGAATGCCTTCAGGGGACCGGACGATGCGGTATCGATCCGTCGTATGAATGCGGCCCGACCCCCCCACGCGGCGCAGGGATTTGATCACCGCGGCGGCTTCCTCTTTTGAGGATCCCGAGTCGAGGAGACCGTCCCGAAGGCGATTGCCGCCGAGATTCCCCTGGACAACCTCGAGGCTCGGAGGCGGCACGTCCCAGTCTGCCGCGTGGGCTGCGAGATGGCTGTAGTAGCGTCCTCCGGTGAAGAGAAGGACCGCGAGTGAAGCGTACACGGCGGTACGAATCAATATCCGTTCGAATTCACGCGGGTCGGTTCCGAAGCGGCGGAACGGTCCGCGGCGCCGAGCCCGGGGTTTTTTAATTTTGTGTCGCTTCACTCTGGGTATTATAGTCCATTCTTTGTCATTTCTTGACAGCGAGCAGTACTCCATCGCGAACCGTCAGCATCGCGCAATCCACACGCGTATCGTTGGCGGCATGTGTATTGAAGGCCACAATCGCCCGGTCCGAATCGTCCTTGGGGTCCAAGACACGTCCACTCCACAAGACATTATCCACGGCAATCAGTCCCCCTGCTCGCATTTTGGGAACCACGAGGTCCCAATAACGGGTGTAATTGCCTTTGTCGGCGTCGATGAACACCATATCGAAACTTCCCTCAAGGGATTCGATTGTTTCCACTGCGGGGCCTAAGCGGGCTTCGATTTTTTTCCCGTGCGGGCTTTTGTCCCAGGCCTCACGCGCGATGGCGTTGGTTTTTTCATCGATATCGAGGGTGATGAGGCGTCCATCTTCCGGAAGTCCCTCCGCCATGGCAAGAGCGCTGTAGCCGGTGAAGGTTCCGATTTCGAGGATGCGTTGAGCGCCCGTCAGGCGAACCAGTACCCGCAGCAGTGCGCCTTCCAGGCGACCGACCTGCATTTGCGGCAGGTCTGTTTTTTCGTGCGTGATTTTGACGAGGTCTGAAAAAATGGACGATTCCGGCGTGGAATGGTCCGCGGCGTAGGATTCTAATTCGGGGGCGATGAGTGTTAACATGGCGTTCTCCTTTATAGGCCTAGTATACCTACTTTCGTTTAGGACTCTTTATTCCGTTTAGCTTCCCAAAAGACGCAGGCCGCCCTATAGAGATCTGAGCATTCTTGTTGTAGATGAAGCGTTTCGGCTCCTTGCTCTTAACGACGGTCTTCGCGTTTTCGTCCTCCGGACTGGAGGCGAAGGGTTTTGTTCGCACCGTTCCTGTTAAGATCGGCGCCCCGATTAACGGCGTCGCGCCGGTTTTAATGACCGCTCCCTCCTTGGGTTTGCCGATGTTGGCGGTGCCGACGCTTTCAGGCGGTTTAAGCCTGCCGGTCTCCGTGTTGCCAACGTTGGAGGCGATCGACGTTCCCCCACGGGCTGTGCGCGTGCGAACTGCGGCTCCGGGGGTCCGTTATAAAACCGTTGCCCAGGGTGTTCGGGATACCCGCAAGAATGTCGCCGTCCTGGAGAAGAACACCCGGCAGCAGCCTGGAACAAGTCCGGCTGTCGCTGCTAGAAATCTATTTGATGTCAGCGAAATTTCACTCAATGCCGCCGATGCCGTTGACGCCTCGAAAAATACCCCCACTCGCCTTCCCCGAGGACTGCGCCGCGTTCGCCAGGAAAGCGCGGACACTCCCGAGGACATCGACCGGCTGATTCGCTCCCATGCGAATTCGCATCAATTGATCCGGCGGCTGAAACGTCAAGTACGAAAACGAGGAAGCATCAAGGTTCGCAACTTCGAAGATGCCGATGGCCGCGTCTTCACGACGCTGGATATCGGCAGCGACCCGCAGTGGGTCCAGCATTTGCCGATGCTCGAACCCCATGAACGCGCCCACATCAAAAAAATCTTAAAGCGTACCAGCGACGTGCAGGTCCTCGTCCGGGAAGAAGGTAAAACTCCGGATTTGATCGTTGACGGTGTGATGATGGAGATTAAGGTGGATACCGGCCGCTACGCCCTCAAACACTTGCTCGAGAACGCGGAAGCCCAACTCGCGGCGTTTAACCGGCGTCACATGATCACCCAAGGCGCCATCGGAATCGATATGAGCAACCAGCGGGAAGTTCCGGTGGCCGAAACCCTCGAGGAGATCAATGCCTGGGCGGGCGTGCAGAGCCGCAACGCGGCGGAAGTCATCACGGTGTATGCCGGCAAGGACATTGTCGATTTCAGATTGAACTCCCAAGGAAAATACGCGGTGATGGGTGACGCGGCGGTACGCGACGGCTTAGCGACTTCAGCCGCGACCGCTGATTTTCATATGGCGATGAAGGCGGGGCGTTTCCCGGAGGCCCATGCCGCGTTGACGCGATTGGAGCGCAGCCATGCGGGCCGTGAACATAAAAATTCCGTCGCTGACCAGGCACGCAAGGCGCTGCGCAAGGTGCGCCTGCCCAACGATAACATGCTCGCTCCCCCTCCCGATGTGGAGCCGCTGATCCGCGAGATCGTGGATCCCCCGAATCTTTTGCGCCAAAAGGGCATCAAGGCCACCATCACGGTTTACGGCAGCGCACGGACCTTGCCGCGCGAGGAGGCGGTGCGTCGTTACGAGGCGACGATCCGCGAATTTGGGAAGTCCCCGCAGGATCCTGTTGCACGCGAGGAGATTCGCAAGGCCGGAGAAATGCTCACGATGTCGCGCTATTATGAGGAAGCTCGGAAATTCGGGGCCTTGGTTGCCCAACAGGGCGGCGGTGATATCGCGATTGTGACCGGCGGTGGACCGGGTATTATGGAAGCCGCCAACCGCGGCGCCTTTGATGCCGGGGGACCGAGTGTGGGCTACAACATCGTTCTCGATTTTGAACAGAGCGCCAACACGTATATCACGCCGGGATTGGAGTTTGAGTTCGATACCTTCTCGACGCGCAAAATGAGTCTGCGCCACGACGCCTCCGCGCTGGTTTATTTCCCGGGCGGCTTTGGCACAATGGACGAATTTTTTGAAGTGATCACCCTGATTCAAACGTCGAAGTTGGAACAACGACCGATGGTGCTGGTCGGGAAAAAAGATTATTGGGACCGGATCTTAAACTTCGACGCCTTTCAAGAAATGGGAATGATCTCGCCCAAGGATTTGGACCTGATTCACTTCGTGGAAACGGCTGAGGAGGCGTGGGCGATTGTGGCGGAGGATATGAACGGGGACGGCGATTAGCCGCCGATCAGCGCGACCACAACCGCGTTCATGCGTTGGAACAGGCCTACAAGCAACCCATGATATTCGACAGGCTTCGGATAGACCTTCACCTTCTTCGAGGTTTCCCCCACCGCGATCGGCAGCGTGAAAATCAGATCTGCGCCCAAGCCTTTCCAGCTCTCCGCCCAAATGCGGCCGCTCATGGCTTCGATCATCGCCTTCGCGAGCGTCAGGCCCAGCCCCGTGCCCTGCGAGGTCTTCACGCCGACCGCGGACTGCTCGAAGCACACGAAGATCTTTTCAAGATGGGTATGAGGAATGCCCTGCCCTTGGTCCTTGACGCGAAACCGTACCGTGCCGAGATGCTGATGTTTTCCCAGGATGGCGGAAAGCGTGATTTTTCTCCCCGCCGGGGTGAACTTGATGGCGTTGGAAAGCAGGTTGGTGAGAACCTGAACAATGCGCCTACGGTCCCCGGAGATGCGGGGCAGCGGTTCATCCGCCTCTTCACGAACAACGCGCACGCCCTTTTTGAGTGCCCAGGCGCGCAGGCTGTCGATGGCTTCCTGAAGCAGCTCTTCGGGACCCAAGGGCTCCAGCACCATCTGCATCTTGCCGTCGCGGAGTTTGGCGTAATCCATGATGTCGTCGATAAGGCCGTTGAGCCGGTCGGCGTTTCGAATCGCAAGGGCGAAGGTCTGCGTCTCTTGCGCCGTGAGGCGGCCTTTGAGATCGTCTTCCAGAAGTCCCAAGGCGGACCGTACCGAGGTGAGCGGGGCCCGGAGTTCATGCGTCATGTACGACGAAAGTTTTTCTTCGCGTTCGCGGGACTGGGCAAACTTCTCGGCCGGAGTTTTGCGTCCAGCAGGCTCCTCACGAACGACGAGGTTTTCAAAAACCACGTCATTGGCATGAACCTTGAGGTCCTTGCACAAATGATGGGAGTAGCCGTCTCGGTTGCTCATGTGATTAGTGTGGCCGAAAGCCGTTAACGGGGTATTACAGCCGTGTTAATAGAATGTTACAGAACTCGAAGATTCTGCTAGGATTTCCACATGAATTCGGTTTTCGTCGCCGCTTTTGGCCTGGGTGCCTTTGCCTTGGCGTACCGGTTTTATTCCGCCTATCTCTCACAAACCATATTTGACGGGGAAGACGACTCCCCCAC
>NVTF01000121.1 GCA_002401485.1 Elusimicrobiota bacterium
TCAACTTCGCAACCGATGGATCCATCGTCGCGTACAATACCGACTCCACCTTTGATTTGGTGACGGCAAGGGTGCGATTTTGCTCTTCGAGGCGATCATTCGTCATTTGCAGTTCGGCTCGCAGGCGCGCCACCTTGCCGAGGGCATCGCGCGCTTCAGAATAACGCGACCGCATGCGCTCGGTCATACGACCGATAATGGCTCCCGTTAAGACCAAAAAGCCGCCCCAAATCGCGATGTGCCAATACAACTCAATGCGTCCCATCTCTTGAGTGAAGGACGCGGAATCGATCACGGCAAAAAAACCAACCACGGTTACCGCGAACAATGCCCCCGTCACAGCGGCACGCGTGTGCATAAAACATCCAGCCAATAAGACGGGAATAAAGAAAAAATTTAAAAACGATACTTTTTGGTCAAAAACATGGACCAGCACGCCGACACCGATCAGGGTGCAAATGACAAAAATTCCTTCAAAATTATCGTGAAGAACAGCGCGCCAAGCTCCCTTCATGAAGGGAATCAACCGCTCTACGTCGCTATTTCCCTCACCTTCGTTATCCTTTTTAATGGACTCCCCCTTCCTGTTAAGATGCCCCCCAAGCCCGCTAAACGCAAGGTCCGTGAGGTTAAAACGAGTATAATTTCATCGATGGCAAAATCACTCCGGATTCTATTGGGCGGCGCGACGGGGCGCATGGGTCAGGCGGTAACAGGACTCGCGGAAAATGACCGCCGTTTCACAATCATCGGGGGCATTCATCGCGACTGTAAAAATCCAGGCCCGTTCTTAAAAAAGACTGATATAATCATCGATTTTTCCCTGCCAGGACCGTCTCTCAACCTGCTTCGCGCCGCGGCTAAAGCCAAAATTCCGTTTGTAACCGGAACGACCGGTTTTTCAAAGGCCCAAACCGCTGAAATCAAAAATTTTTCAAAACGAATTCCCATTCTGGCCTCACCCAATATGAGTCCCGGCATGAATCTCTTATTTGCTCTCGCGCGCATGGCCTCGAATGCGTTTCCGCTTTACGATGTCTCCGTTTTTGAAATCCACCACACGAAAAAAAAGGATGCGCCTTCCGGCAGCGCGCTGCAACTCATCAAGGCACTGGAACGAAAACGCGTGCCAGCATCGAGCCTTCGGCTTGGAACCGTGGTCGGCGATCATACCGTTCACTTGGCGGGTCCAGATGAACGCATTGAATTGACGCACCGAGCCCAAGATCGATCTGTTTTTGCACGCGGAGCGCTCGAAGCAGCGCGTTGGCTAAAAACCCGCAGACGCCCGGGACTCTATTCGATGGCAAACGTACTTGGCCTATGAATAAATTTTTCACCGATCTTCTCGACGACAAAGACGATCCCAACGAACCCGTCTACGATCCGGTCCATTTCGGAGCGGCGCTGCTTCTAATTCTAACCGCACTCGGTGCTTTGTACTGGTTGTTGTGGACACTGGTTGTTTATGAAGGCGGACTACCGGCAAAAATTTCGGCCGCACTCTCCGTTTTATTTACCAGCAAGACCCTCGCCGATGTCGGCTACCAAAACGCTCCCTATGCGATGGGAGTTTTTACAGGGTGGTTCGGGAACCTCTCGGCCCTGGTTCTCACCGCAGCCCTTATCGCGCTGCTGCATCGCGCCTTCAAGGACGCGGCTGCATCCGCAAAGTGACCCTCTGCGAAATCGCCATCGGTTCCAATCTTGGCAACCGCGCAGGGCATATTCGATTCGCCTTCCGTGAGCTCAATCGTTTGCCGCGAACAAAATTGTTAAAGCGATCTCAGGTTCGCCCCAGCGCACCCATGGGCAAACACGCGGGCCCCGAATACTTAAACGCGGCCGGAATCCTGCAAACGACATTGTCGGCCATCGGACTGCTTGTTGAGCTCAAGCGCCTCGAAGCTCTGCGGGGGCGAATACCGAACGGGCATTGGAGACCCCGAGTTCTCGATCTAGACATTCTGACCTTCGGAAAACAACGTATAAACAAGAGGATTTTGCAGGTCCCGCACAACAGTGCGTTGTCCAGAACCTTCGTGTCCCACGCGCTCGCCGACCTTTAGAATTTGTATAATTCCATCATGCCCCCGTCGAAGAAAGTAACCACACGCACCCTGCTGGATATGAAGCACAAAGGCGAGAATATTGTCGCCCTGACGGCCTATGACGCCCCTACTGCGGCCTTGCTCAACGAAGCCGGCGTAGACGCAATCTTGGTCGGAGACTCGGTCGCCAATGTAAAACTCGGCTACGAGAACACGCTTCCGGTTACGGCAGATGAGATGCTCCATCATGTGAAAGCGGTTTCACGAGGCAATCAACACTCTCTTCTCATCGCCGATATGCCCTATCTCTCGTACGAAATTGATTCTCAGGAAGCGTTGCGAACCGCCGGTCGGTTTATTAAAGAAGGCGGCGCGGAAGCGGTTAAAATCGAGGGCGGCATCGAAGTCGGACCCATTATTAAGGAGCTGGTCCGCATCAATATCCCCGTGATGGGCCATCTTGGCTTAACCCCCCAAGCGGTAAATCGACTGGGTGGATACCGAGTTCAAGGACGAAGACCTCAGGAAGCGGAAAAGATGCTCACCGATGCGCGGATCCTCGAAGGCGCGGGCGTCTTCGCCATTGTTCTTGAGGCGGTCCCCGAAGATCTTGCCAGAGAAATCACAAAGAAGGTCGGCGTTCCCACAATCGGCATCGGAGCCGGCAAGGGATGCGACGGACAAATTCTTGTGATTGACGACCTGCTGGGCATGGGCGCAGGACCGACGCCGAAGTTTGTTAAACGCTACGCCGAACTCCGGCCCCTGATGGTTGATGCCGTGCAACGCTACGCCCAAGATGTGCGGGACAGCAATTTTCCGGGCCCCGACCACACCTACACAAGTCCTCCTAAAAGCCGCGCATCTCAATAAACACCGTGATTCCCGTTTGGGTGATGATCTTTGGTCCGCTAATCGTTTTCGGGCTTTTCGCCGCGTGCTGGTGGGGCACGAATGTCGTGTTTCATCCACCCCTGCTGCTCACCGACTTATTTCGTCCGGAAGAACTCGATATCCCATACGAGTCCCTCGAATTCACGACGGCAGACGACATTTTGCTGCGGGCATGGATGATTCACTCGCAGTCTCCAACCGATCGAACTCTTTTTTTCACGCATGGCTGGGGCGACAACAAAGGAGATATGCTTCGTCGCTTTCACTCACTGCGCGACCGCTTCAACCTTTTCTTCTTGGATACCCGCGCCCATGGTGAAAGCGACGGGGCACATTCTTCGATCGGCTACCTGGAAGCCATCGATTTCGACGCCGCGATGAATACGCTCCGAGAGAACCATCCCCTCTGGACTAAACGACTCGGCATTTTCGGCTTATCCATGGGGGCGGCCGTCGCCATTCACGGCATGGCGCGTCATCCCGAAATTCGCTGTGGGATCGCGGAATCTCCGTTTCGCTCATTCACTGAAGTGGTCAGACAGTTCTGCCAGAATAAATACCATCTCCCCTATTACCCCTTCGTGTGGCTGACCTTGGCAATTATTCGCTGGCGGCTTGGCGGCGATCCCGAACCCTGCAGCCCGCAATACCACGTTGAAGGTGTTGCGCCGCGTCCCATGTTCTATATCTCGGGTTCGAATGATGCCTTGATGCCTTTAAGCGAGGTCCAGGCGGTGTATGAACGCAATGGAAACCCGAAGGAACTCTGGGTTGTTGATGGCGCGACTCACGGCCGCTGTCAGGAGACGGCGGGCAAAGAATATCTCGATCGCGTTCGTGCTTTTTTCGAGAAGCATTTATGAAAATCGCCCGGTCCCCTGGGGCGATAACATCGCTCACCGCCCTTTGGCGTCGGCGCGGTGAAAGCATTGGATTTGTTCCCACGATGGGTGCTCTTCATAAAGCACATCTATCCTTGGTTCGCCGTGCCCGAGCGCGTCACGACCGGGTCGTCGTTTCTATTTTTGTTAATCCCCTCCAATTCGGCCCGAAGGAAGATCTAAAAAAATACCCCCGCCCGTTTTTGAAGGATGCAGCCCTCTGCCGCGAGGAAAAAGTCGACGGCTTGTACCACCCAACTGTTTCGGTTATGGTCCCCAAAAACGCCTGCACGGTCGTGGAGGTCCAAGGGCTTGATCGCCGTTATTGCGGGACCTCCCGCCCGGGACATTTCAGAGGGGTCGCGACAATCGTCGCCAAACTGCTGGGACAGGTTCGCCCCGACGCGCTGTATCTCGGAGAAAAGGACTACCAACAACTCGTTATCCTTGACCGCATGACGCGGGATCTGGATCTCGGCGTCAAGGTGGTTGGCTGCCCCATTATCCGGGAGGCGGATGGGCTCGCCCTTTCAAGCCGCAATGCCTTTCTTTCCACGACCCAAAGAGCCCATGCACCCGGTCTCATTGCCTCTCTAAGGAAGGGAGCGCTGGAAGCGAAGCGACGCGGGGCCACGCCCGCCTCCGTGTTAGCCTCTGTTCGCCGGTCCATGAAAAAGATTCCGGGATCTAAAATTGACTACATCGCGCTTGCCGATGCCGCCACTCTAGAACCTGCTCGTACCCTCCAGGGAAGACTTCGGCTGTTGGCGGCTTTATTTTTTCGAAACACCCGGCTTATTGACAATATTCCGATCCTCCTTTAAATAATAGTGAATGAAGAGAATTATTGGGTTACTTTTGATACCGGGGCTTTGCGCAGCGCTTTACGCGGCGGACGCATCCACTCAAAAGAATGACCCCGCATCCATTTTATTAACCACCTTTGGAAAAAAAGGGGTTGACGCCCTGCACCGCCGGGGATTCATCTCACTATCCGATGGAAGCGGCGGGCCTCAGATAACTCATGTGCAATGGGCCTTGCTCCGCGGCTTCGGTAAAACCGCCAACGCCTACCGTTCCTTCATCTCCATTTACCGAAAGAACAGAAAGCGGCTCTCGGTGGCAGGGTCTCTAAATGATTTAAGAGTCCTGCAGCGCCAGCCGATAGGCGGCCTGATGACGCCCTCCGTTCGCGCGGCGGTTGACACATTGGCCGCGACCCTCAATGACGCGGGAATCCTGAACAAACGTCTCGCGGCAGCGCCGGAAGGCGCAAATTTATTCGAAACTAAATGGGCACGCGATTTTCTGAAGAGGCGGAATGCTCCTATGATGCTGGCCCCCCGCGCCGAAGCAACGAGCTTCTTCCATGACGTCCTTTCTCGCCAAAAAACCGCTGAGCGGAGCCGATCCGCGTTTCTGGAATTTGTATCGGCGGTCTACGATCAAGACATCACCGAAGCACTCGACGCAGACTTAAAAGCGGCCAAATTGTCCGCTGCCGTTGAAAACCGCCTGGGCAAGTATCTCGCGGACCAGCGTCTTCTTTGGTCGGTTTCCGATACACGCTCCCGACTGCGAGCAATCGAACGGTCGGGAACGTTAACTCAAGATGCCGTGGACATCGAATACGCACTGGAGGGTTTTCAAAAGAACGAATCGATAGAGAAGACTCTACGCAGCGCAATGACCGCCGCCGCAGAACCCGAAGACGGCGCTGCAATACGCTTTTCAGCCCCGGAACTTCACGTTCATACCTATGACGGTTCCACCACGCTTGACGTCGGCGACCACGCCGCGATCTCAATGGCATTCTGGATTTACGGAGTTCCGAACGGCAAGGAACTTAAGGTTTCGCAATTAGCCTTCATCGATCATGGGAGCGCCGGGATCAGCAACCGAACAGAAAAAAAGGTTCGACTAAAAAACGGCGGCCCCTTCTCCTTCTCCGTGAAGGTGCCGATCCTTTCCCAAGAACCCTTTACCTTCCGCCTGCTCTTCACCTCTCCCGGCGCGAAGCCTTTTTCCCGCGAGATTGAAATCCAGCCTTCGCCCCGTTATCATGAGATTCTATCCCGCGCGGCGGAAGCCGATCGCGAAGCGGCTTCGTGCATGCTCGAGGATGCCGTTGACCACTATGACGCTGTCATCGAAACTCTCACACCCTTGGCCAAAAAACGCCGGTTCGGGGCGCTGCTTCGCGCCGTTTCAGCCCGCCGTCGAACCGCCCAGCACCAAACGGATGTGTACGGACACCTTCAAGGGGCTATCGACGGCGCAAAACTCTTCGCTTCCAAGGACCAATGTGAATACAAGGATAGCCGGGCGCGACGCGCACTTCGCCTGCTGTCTGAATTGCCGGCAGGATGCGACGCAATGCCGGAAGGGACTTCGGGACGCAGTCTCAGCGAAGAATTGCGCCGGCTTACTCGCATCACGCATCGACGAGCGCAAGCTCAGAACGCCTTCCGCAGCGCCGTCAAAGAAGCTCGCAGCCAAGAAGGCCGCTGCCGGAGCGAACGGGCGACTGAATTGTACGCCTCCGCACTCGCCCTGCTCGATGCAGACGCGGGCGCCCGCTGCGGAGCCTGGGAACAGGAATACACCCTCATTCGTATTGAAGATTTTCCGCGTGCGATCGGGGCCTCCGGACTCGCACAGGCCCTCGCGTCGGCCGCCGATGAAGCAGAGAAACGATTTGCAGAGAATGATGCGTCGGGAGCGCTCCAGATGCTTCTCTTGACGCTCGCCAAAATCAATTCAATACCGGATGCCGATTGTTACGATTCGAGTCGACGACGCATCGTGGATTTGACCGAGGCCTATGGAGTCGCGTTATCTCCCGGATCTCCAAAACAAACCGCAGCATCCGCTAAGCTTCCCGCCGACAGCACCAAGAAAGCTGTTCAGGCGGTGCTCGCCGAAAAACGCCGCCGTGAAAAAAAGCTGCGTGCGGATTACAACGCCGAGCGTTCCGAGCAAGCACCTGATACCGCCGCATCAAGCAGGGGCAACCGATGAGCCGAATCGCCCTCGCATTTATTTTTCTGGTCTCCCTCACCACGAGTCCAATCGCCGCCACCGCAACTTCGGGAGGGCCGATACTCGACGCCACCGCGAAACAATCGACGGTAAAAAAAGACATCCCGCCCAAAAAAAGACGCTCGAGAAAAAAGATAACTCGGCGCCGGAAGAAAGCCGCTTCCAAATCCCGAAGCAGGAAAATTTTGAAAAAATCCGTTCCAAAGCCCACCAAGCGAACTCCAAAGCCGAAAACCCGGTCCCGCCGTCGTCCTTCGAACTCGGAAGCGATCGATTCGATCCTCGCGTTCGGCGCCAGCGCCGTCAAAGAAAAAGGAGGTCTCCGCATTCTGTATATTCGCAAGGGGTCCCCCGCTGACACATTGGGACTGAAGACGCGCGACACCCTGCTCACCTTCAACGGTCGCCGGACGCACACGCAGAGAGCCGCCGCACAAGCGCTGCGCAGTTGGAAACCGGAAGCCCGTTTATCAGCAGTCGTTAGCCGTGTTGACGCAAAACTCGACAACGCCCCCGGCCGCATCGATCTTCGGGGTGATTTGATTAGACTTGAAAGTCGAACGCAGAGTTGGCCCAGGCCGATTGAACGGGACGCCGACTCCCTGGAACCCAAAGAGACAGCACGAGCCCAAGCCCACGCAGCGGCGGCCCGCAAGAGAATGGAGGATCCGCTCAAGACGCTGAAAGCGCCCTCATTTCGCGTTGCCGCCGGCGAACGCATCTGGATTCGGTTCCCGAAAGGTATTCCGCAAAATCTTCAGAAAGGAGATGTACTCGAAGGCGAAACAAGCTCCACGATGGCCACAGATAAGTCCCTCGATTTTCTCGTCATTCCCCAAGGAAGCCGGGTGTGGGCGCAAGTCGTCTCCAATCGGACCAAAGGAAGGGCGCGGGTAATTCGATTGGTTGTCTACAAAATCGGCCTCGATGGAGGAAAAATCTATCCCTGCTCCGCTATGGTGCGGGCGATTTCCGGAACCGATCATAGCGTCCAGGTAAGCCCGGGCGGTTCCTTGGTCGCCGCTCCCCAGGACGAAGATCCTTTGCTGGTTCCCGCCGAGCGGAACCTTCAAATAGAATTTCGCAAAGATCTGTTGATCCTCGAACCTCTGGATTTCTATCGTACGGGTCCCGGACTGTGGCTTCGCACTCCCGCGCAATCCGGGGGGCGGCAGCTGGAAATCTCGCATATTATCCGCGGGCGATCGGCCCACGCGGCCGGCCTGAAGAAGGGCGACCGCGTTTCACACATCAACGGACGCCCCGTCGATCGACTCGGCTTTTCTGAATCGATTCTAATGCTCTACGGGTCTCCCGGGACAAACGTGGAACTCAAGGTATTTCGCCAGTCGGCACGTTCGGTGGAACGCGTGCGGCTGCAGCGCGGCGCCGGCTACCGGAATGGCTACGGCCTGACCTTATCCTCGGGGAAAGACGGGGCCTACGTTCTCCGAGTCGATGAAAACTCACCCGCCTACCGCGTAGGAATTCGACGCGGCTACCGCGTTGATTCCATCAATGACGACAAGCTTGCCGGAATTCCGAAACGCAAACTCGCAGCGCTGCTTAAACCCGTCGCCAAATCGATAAAAATCGTGTACAAACCCAACGACCGCGGCCTACAGTCTAAATCGATTAACGCGTCCTCGTACCCGTACGAGCGCAGCATGCGCAGACGACTCAAAAACATTCGCTGAAATTACTTATCGCAGGCGCTGCAGCAGTCGACGGACATTCTTTCGGTGTCCCGCCAACTCTGGAGGGTCCGCCGGTCTCGTGATCCCTTCAAACGCCTCCAAAACGCGAATCGCGTCTTTTTTGCGTCCCGCGGCGAGATAGACCTCGGCCAAGGCCGGATAATGGGAACTGTGGTTCGGTCCATATTCCAGGGCTTTCTCCAGATTTTCCACAGCCAGGCGTTTGCTGCCGCCGACCAACCTGGGGAGCTGGTGATACAATTCACCCAATACGTGGTACGCACCGCTGTGACGAGGATCGAGCGCGAGGACCCGCCGCATCCTCGTCTTCATGGGACCGATCATAAAGAGGGAGCGCATAATGCCTCGCGTTTGGCCCAGACGACCGAGCGCGATGCCGTGCCAGAAATGAACTTCCGCGGCGTCATCGCGGATATTCAACGCTGCTGCCAAGCCTTTTTCCGCCCGCGAAAACGCAGCGATTTTCTCCTTTTTCTTTTCCAAACGTTCGCCGCGCCGCACAAGACTCCGGCTCAAGCGCCACATGGAATCAAACTCCTTGGGATTTTCCGTGAGTCTCGTCTCCAAAGCCGTGATCGTTTTCTCTAATACGCCCGATTCATCCCGTTGAAAATAGAGAGCGTCAATCGCCACTGTCGATAAAATCTGTGACGCGGCGGGCGGGGCGATCAAAAATAAAGAAAGAAGCCCGATCACCGGAACCGGGAAAGATGCTGACGCATAATACAATCGTTGGAGACGACCGTCAGACCCTTGCTGCGGGCTTTTTGAACGGCCTCTGGGTGATCCACACCATCCTGCAGCCAAAGCCCTTTAGCGTTGATCGCAATGGCTTGCTCAACAATTTCGGGGACGTGCTCCGACCGACGAAAAACATTAACGATGTCGATCGGCTCTTCGATATCCGTCAACGATGCAAGACACGGTTCTCCTAAAATCTGTGCATGTCTGGGGTTCACAGGAAAAACCCGATAGCCCGACTCAATCAGATAGGCCGCAATCTGATGAGACGGACGCGAGGGTTTCGGGGAACACCCGACCACCGCAACCGTGCGCAACTTCAACAGAGTCTCAATATCACCGCTAACACTCATTGGAACTATTGTAGCAGGCTTCAGTCGCGTTTATAATTTTCGCGGCTCTTGAGTCCCACGACGTAGGCGAGATCCGAAAATCTCCACAAATAGATTCCCGCGGCGAGGGCGAGCAACTGCAGGATCATGACGAGACCTCCGCTGGTATCCTTGATCGGCTCGCGGGATCCCGAGTGCCCGCTTTGAATGTGGCGGGCCGGCCGCAGGAAGGTTTTCATATTTAGAAGACCTT
>NVTF01000122.1 GCA_002401485.1 Elusimicrobiota bacterium
ATAGGCGGCTTGCGCCGCCGCCGCGCGGGTCCGGGCTGCGTTGGGATTGGCAAGATAGGCGCTCACTCCAGAAACAGCGATGAGCGATCCGAGCCATAAAACCCCAATTTTATTGGAGCTTTTCAGTTCCATACAGAATTCTACTTATTTACTTTATATTTACTTACTGGCTTTCGAAGAAATGGCGACCTAATTTAAAGCGCGGCAAAAACAGCGCGCAAAAACTTCGCCTGATTCCAAGTCCCGGATTTATTCAAGCCGAGACGCACCACCACAAGATTTTTGGACGGAATCACACTCACCGATTGACCTTCATGCCCCAGGAAATAAAACGCGTCCGCCCACGCGGGATCTTCGGGCCCGCCGACCTCCGCCGGCAGGTCCACCCATACATGAGACCCATAACCACCTCCGGCCGGGCGCAAACTCCGCTGGATCCAACCTTCGGGTAAAATGCGATCACCTTCCCAAACCCCGTCGTTAAGATAAAGCCGTCCAAATCGGGCCCAATCCCGGGCGTTGGCATACATGAAGGAAGAGCCGACAAAGGTGCCGAAGGCATCGGTTTCCATCACAACGGACTGAGCGCCGATGCGATCAAACAACTTCACACGCGGAAAGGCACGATAGGCCGCTTCATCCGGAAACGAAGAGCGGAGCAGCCGCATTAAGATATTGGTTGTGCCGCTGGAATAGGACCAGTACTCTCCCGGTGGATGTTCGAGCGGCATGCCCGCGGCGAACCCGGAAGCATCGCGCCGCGCGAACAGCATACGCGAAACATCGGAAGGCGCGACGCTGTACACTTCCCGAAACCGCAAGCCGCTGCGCATGCGGAGAAGATTCTCAATCGTAATGGTTTCCTTTTTCCCACTCCATTCAGGCAAAAGCTTTTTCGACTCAACCCCCACACCCAGCTCAGCCAAACGAATGCCCACCAACGCGTTGGTGACTCCCTTAGTCATCGACCATCCTAATAACGGAGTCTTCTCAGAAAATCCGGAGGCGTAGCGTTCCCCCAGCAATGTCCCGCCGCGAACGATGACGGCCGCCCGGGTCCCGGGATCGGAAAACGCCTCGTCAAGCACGTCTTCGAGTCCAGGGTTCTTTTTAGAAACTCTCCACGGCGAGAAGGCACGTCCCGGCAGGGGCCCGTGTTCTTGCGCTAAACGCTGCGCGTCTTGAGACGAACCCGCCAACGCACATCCAAGTCCCGGACGCCAAACCGCCCAGGCGGTATTCGTTCCAAATAAATGCGCGGCTATCGTCCGGCGGTCAACATCCACATGCGTGGAAAAAATGCGAAGCAGACCGCCCTCAGGGATTGTAAATTCCTGACCGGCGACGGATGCCGGATCGCGGCCTGAAACGAACACCGCGGAACAGAGAATCTTCGCGGCGTAACCCGTTGCAACCGGTGCAATTCGAGCTAAATAATCCGCGGCACCGATGACTAGAAGCAACGCTGCGCCAATCAATATTCGCATAACCTATCTTGACATAATCGACGGACGCGGCTACCCTTGCCAAGACACCACAAGGAGGTTCGTTCATGGCCGAGATTGACGATCTTTTCGAGCGCCTCGATAAATTTAACGGATCTGATCTGCATCTTCGATGCGGGATTCCCCCGATGGTGCGCGTGCACGGAACCATGATGCCGCTCAAATCCCAACCGCTTAATGCCGATCAGGTCAAAAGCATGATCCTTGAGATCATGCCTCCTGATGCCATGAAGGTTTTTGAAGAGACGATGGACGTGGATTTTTCTCATTCCCTCCCATCCGGGAAACGTCTGCGCTGCAACGTCTTCATGGAACAGGATGGAATCAGCGCAACCTATCGCCTGATTCCCTCGGAGGTGCCGACGGCGAAGTCCACCTATCTGACGCCGTCCATTCTAAAATTCTGCGAGCATTCCAAGGGACTCGTGCTGGTCACGGGACCGACCGGGTCCGGGAAATCAACAACGATGGCCGCGATGATCGACCATGTCAATTCCAATCGCAAGCAACACATCATCACGATCGAAGATCCGCTCGAATTTATCCATCCCAACAAAAAATGCCTGGTCACCCAACGCGAAGTCAAAACCCATACACAATCGTTTGCCAGCGCCTTGCGTGCGGCGCTCCGCGAAGATCCCGACGTCGTGCTTGTCGGCGAACTACGCGATCTCGAGACGACCATGATCGCCATTGAAACAGCCGAGACCGGTCACCTTGTTTTCGGGACGCTGCACACGACAACCGCCGCATCAACCATTGATCGTATTATCGATCAGTTTCCGGCGGACCAAGAGCAGCAGGTACGCACCATGCTCTCCTCCGGACTCATGGGAGTGGTTTCTCAAATCCTGCTTCACAAAGAGGACGGCATGGGCATGGTCGCCGCCCGCGAAGTCATGCATGTCACCCCCGCGATCCGCGCACTGATCCGGGATAAAAAAACATTTCAAATCAATTCGGAGATCGAAACCGGGAGCAGCATCGGCATGATCGGACTCAACGAAGCTATTTTTCGATATCTGCAGGCCGGGCTCATTAAGCCCGAGGAAGCGATCTACAAGTGCATCGACAAGGAAGACATGCGCCGCCGCATCAAGACCCTGCCGGTCAAACAAGCGGCCTTTCCGAGCGTAACGCAATAACGGCCATGCTCCGCGACGAAGGCATGTGGACGTTCGACAATCCACCCACACACCTGCTCAAAAAATATTACGGCTTCACCCCCTCGCGGGCCTGGCTGAACAAGGTCCGCCTGGCGGCGCTGCGGTTTAATGACGGGGGGTCCGGCTCCTTCGTCTCAAAAACCGGCTTGGTGCTGACCAACCATCACGTCGGCATGGGGCAGCTGCACAAACTCTCGACAAAGCGGCGCAATCTCGTGCGCGACGGGTTCCTCGCGAAATCACAACGCGCCGAACTGCACTGCCCCGATCTGGAAGTCAATCAGCTCGTCGGCATCGACAATGTAACGCGCCAGGTCGTGGGGTCGCTTAGGGGCTTGTCCGCAAAAAAAGCCAACACGCTGCGAAAGGCCGCCATCGCTAAAATAGAACAGACGGCCTCAAAAAAAACAGGCCTGCGCTGTGATGTCGTGGAACTCTATCAAGGCGGTGAATACTGGCTCTACCGCTACAAAAAACACACGGATGTACGGCTGGTGCAGGCACCGGAAGCAACAACCGCTTTCTTCGGCGGCGATAACGACAACTTTTGTTACCCCCGCTGGGCGATGGACTTCACCTTTTTCCGGGTGTACGAAAACGGCAAACCTGTTCGACCGAAACACTATCTCCCCTTGTATGCACCGGGAGCAAAAGAAGGCGATTTAACATTCGTGATCGGCCACCCCGGCTCGACGGATCGCCTGCTCACAACCGCACAACTGCGTTATCAGCGCGATATCGCGATGCCCAAACGACTAAAAATGTACGACGTTCGACGCATTTCCTTGGAAGCCTTCGCCCAAAAAAGCAATGAACACCGCCGCCGCGCGCAGGACTATAGATTCGATATTGAAAACGCAATCAAGGTTGTAACCGGGGAATACGAGGCGCTTCGCGACAGCCCGGTTCTACCCCTGAAGGAGCGTGAAGAAAAAGAATTCAAAAAAAAAGCAGGGAAGTTCGCCAAAGGCGCCTGGGACCGCATTGAGCGGCTCAATAAAACGTTGGAAAAGAAAAACCTCGCGCTGACTTTCCGCCGCATCTCCGGATACCATTTGCCCGGATTCGCCCATACGATCCAACGGCTAGTAGTTGAAGTTGAAAAGCCCAACGAAAAACGTCTTGAGGAATACCGCGAATCAGGACTTGACTCCCTCAAACACCAGCTTTTTTCCCCCGCGCCGTGGTACAAGGACCTCGAGGAACACATGCTCGCCGCCGGCCTACTGGAGTCGCTCAACCACCTCGGCCCGCGCGACGCGTTCATAAAAGCGGCGCTGCAAGGAAAGTCACCCGAAGCCGTCGCCAAAGCCGCGATCACGAAAACGCGGATCGGTGATCCGGCATTCCGCAAAGAACTGGTCGCAGGCGGAAGCAAGGCGGTAGCCGCATCCAAGGATCCGCTCATTCTGCTCACACGACGCGTTGATAAAATTCTTCGCGATCAACGCAAATGGTTTGAAGACAAAATCGAAAGCGTCGAGCGCATCGAAGGAGACCGTATCGCGAAAGCACGCTTCAAAATATTCGGTAAGAAAATTTATCCGGACGCGACCTTTACGCTTCGCTTCGCCTACGGGCGCCCGTTAGGATACGCCTGGGACAAAACATTCGTTCCGTACAAGACGACCTTCAACGGTCTCTTCGATCGAGCGGAAAGCTTCGATCATAAACCGCCGTGGAATCTACCGAAGAAAGTACTGCGCGCCAAAAAGAAGTTGGACTTGGATATCCCGATTAATTTTGTGAGCACCCACGACATCACAGGAGGAAACTCGGGCAGCCCGGTGATAGACAGGAAGGCGCGCTTGGTCGGTCTGATTTTCGACGGCAACATCCAAAGCATGGCGTCGAGCTACTCCTATTCCCTGGAAAACGCCCGTGCCGTATCGGTGCATGCCGGCGGCATTCTGGAAGCGCTCAAATCCATTTACGGCGCGCACGCCCTCATCGCTGAACTCAAGCGTTCTTAAGTTTTTCCTGCAGAGCCTGCGAACGTTGGTAGTACTCCGTGTTGGCCAACTGGGAAGCGGCCTCTGGATCAACAAATACCACGGGCTTTTCATGCATTTGCAGCGCCGAGGCGGGACAATTCGCCGAAAGCGGGCCCTCGGCCATATCACGAACGGCAATCGCCTTGGAGGCTCCTGCTGCAAGCAGGACAATACGCCGGGCTTCCAAAATAGTGCCGATGCCCATGGTCAGCGCCATTGTCGGGGGTTCGATTCCTTCAAAATCAGACGCATTCGCCTTCAAGGTCGGCTCCGACAAGGTCTTCACGCGAGTGCGCGACTTGAGCGAAGACCCGGGTTCGTTAAATCCGATATGGCCGTTGCGTCCGATACCGAGAATTTGAAGATCGATCCCCCCCGCCTCTTGAATCAACGCTTCATAGGCTGACGCGGCCTTTTCCAAATCTTCGGCACGTCCGTCCGGCAAACAGACCGAGCATGCGTTCACATCAAAATTTCGAGCCATGTAGGCGGTGTAGGATCCCGGGTGCCCCTCGGGCAAACCGATGTATTCATCGAGATTAAAGGATCGCACCCTCGCAAACGAAAGAGAACGACTGCGGAGTTCTTCGTAAAACGGCAGCGGCGTGGTCCCCGTTGGCAATCCCAAAACCGCGTCAGGTTTTTCCTGAAGGAGTTCTTCGACAATATCGGCGCAACGAGACGCCGCGTCAAGCACATCCCGGCAAAGAACTATTTCCATACCGAAACAGCCTCACTTGCCGCCTTCTTAAAACGACCGGCTTTTTCTTCCACAAATTCGGCAACGGTCATGCCGTTAACAAGCGGGCGCAAATCAACCGCATACGACAGGGACGACACCTGATCAACCGCATGCGAATCACTGAAGGTCGCGTGCGCTCGACGGCGACCCAGAGCGGCCTCCGTGTAATTTTTACCGCCCTGAATTTGAGAGCCGAAGACGTCGAGAATTTTGCGCGCCAATGCCGGATGCCCCGAAACGTCGAGCCGCACTTTATCCTCGTCATCGAGCCAATCCAAATCGCGCCAGACTTCGCACCCCAAGATACGTTCGGGACGCGCCTCTTCCGGCAAGGTTTTAAGAGCGCGAATTGCATGGGCGAAAACGGCGAGGTGGGTGGCATGCCGATCAAAGGGACTGTGCAGGTACAACGTTTGCGGGTGGGTCGAATCCAGGATTTCCGCCAAACGTACCACGAGCGCCGAATTCCATCCGCCCTTCACCGAGGAGGAAGGCATCGCCATTTGCAGTGCGAAGGAATACTCTCCGAGTTTGGCCGCATGCTGCTGTTCTTCCTTGCGCGCCGCGATCATATCGACTCCCTCAACTTTTCCATCCTGAGGAGAGCCCGCTCCATCGCAAACCACCAGACCGCCGAACCAATTAGGTTCGGATCGATGACACTGGGCTATACCGTGATAGGCCATGACTTCCAAATCGTCCGGGTGCGCGCCGATCGCGAGATGCGTTGTGCGGGTGAACGCATCCTGGATGTCTATTCCATCTGGAACGTAAATATTTCCACTCTTCATTTCTTTTTGAGGAAATTCAAGAATATTTCAAATTTCTCCTCAGCTCCTTCGTCTTTCGCCCAATCTCGAATAATATTCATCGAAACCCGTTGGGACTCAGCAACAGCGACCGCCTGATCCAAACATTGCCGATCATTATTATGGAAAAACCAAGCTAATCGATCCATCACGCATTGGGTGGGAGATAGTAGTTGAACAACGGTTGACCCAACCTGCAACCGTCCGGCTGCTTTTACAGGTTGACGTTCGCCGAGAGCTAGCGGTCCAGTTGGAAACTCAACTGTATACGGACATTCCTCATGTACGAATGACCGCCCATGAGGCCTAAATCCAATACGGGACATGGCTGCACTGATCCTCGCTCGGTCTGCCGAGGAAATAAAATCAAGATCCCGCGATTCATATTGATTATTCGTATAGATCGAAACAACCGTACCGCCGGTCAAGACCGCGCTAATTCCATCACGCCTGGGTTCTTTAGTGACCAAAGCCGCCAATCCTTTAGCCGTCGCCGCGGGACTTTTCACTAGAGCTTTTTGCCCGGACGTCTTGGACGTGTCCTACGCCGGTAATAACTCATCGTTTCGTCTCGCGGCAAGGAGAGTAGCGCTTTTTCCAATAACGAAGAAAGTTGCTTGAGATACGGCCACCGAGGATTCAAGCGATAATTTCGCATCCTCCCGGACAATTGAGATGCAACAATCCCCCCCTGCTCAAGGCGAGTCAACTGCTTCTGGACCTGGCTTTGGGCAATTCCGAAATTCCTCGCAATCTCCGTAGGGTATCCTTCCCCGTAATTCTGGAGATACAGCAAGACGCGTTCCGATGTTTTATTTCCGAACAGAGAATCAAGCATGCCTCACTATAACCTCCAAAGTAGTTATTGTCAACTACTTTGGAGGTTATAATAAATCCCTATTCCCGTTCCTTGATCGCATTCATCGCGACTGCGATGATTTTAAAGGCCGCGTCGAGTTGGCTCTTTTTAATGATCAGCGGCGGCGAGAAGCGAACGGTATAGTCGTGCGTGTCTTTTGCGAGAAGCCCGCCCTTCAGCAGCAGTTTGCAGAAATCTTTGGCGATCGGTTTCTTAAACTCAAGCGCCAGCAG
The DNA here is from genome assembly GCA_002401485.1 of Elusimicrobiota bacterium. Classification (GTDB taxonomy): domain Bacteria; phylum Elusimicrobiota; class Elusimicrobia; order UBA1565; family UBA1565; genus UBA1565. The sequence continues at coordinate 7,309 of NVTF01000122.1, forward strand.
CAGTCCTTGGCCGCGCACTTCCCGGATTAAAGGATGATCCAATGAAATGAGTTTCTCAAGGAATAACTCGCCCATGGCGGCGGAATTTTTCGCGAGTTTTTCCTTCACGACCACATCGATCGCCGCAGCGCCGATGGCGCTCGCAAGCGGATTGCCGCCGAAGGTGCTGCCGTGCGTCCCCGATTCAAACAATCCGAGGATCTTATTGTCACCGACCACGGCGGAAATCGGATAGAGCCCTCCGGACAGAGCTTTGCCGAGGACAAAAAGATCCGGAACAACGCCGTCATGATCAACGCAAAAGGGACGACCGGTACGCCCGAAGCCGGTCTGAATTTCATCCGCGCAGAAAAGCACCTTCTTTTCGGTGCAGATGCGACGCACGTCGGTTAGGTAGCCGGGCGCCGGAATACGCACACCGGCTTCGCCTTGAATCGGTTCGACCAGAAACCCGCAGGTATTCTCGGTAATCGCATTCTCTAACGCCTGCGCGTCATCGAAGGGAATTACTCTAAAGCCGGGCATCGCGGGACCGAAGTCCGTTCGGGCGTCAGGATCGCTCGAGAACCCGACGATGGTTGTTGTGCGCCCGTGGAAGTTATCCGCCACTACGATGATCTCGGCCATGTCGGAAGGGATGCCCTTCACCCGGTAGCCCCATAAGCGCATCGTTTTGATCGCGGTTTCAACCGCTTCCGCTCCCGAGTTCATGGGTACCGCCATCTCTTTGCCTGTCACGCGGCAAAGCTTTTCCAGAAAGGGTCCCATCTGATCGTTATGAAACGCCCGCGACGTCAACGCTATCCGCGAAAGCTGACGTTTGGCGGCGCCGACTATTTTTGGATGTTGATGGCCTTGATTCAGAGCCGAATACGCACTGAGCATATCGAAATAACGCTTCCCGGCGGCGTCGAACACATAAACACCTTTGCCGCGCGTAAGCACTACCGGGAGCGGAGAATAGGTGCGTGCAGATACCTTTTCGTCCAGTGCGATCACCCGTTTGCTCTTAAGATCCATATCCGTAATATAGCCGATTGCAAGGCGGCCTCCAAGCCCGGTCAACGGCACCTTTGCTAGAATGCATGCATGAGCACCATCGTTTCTAAATTCGGAGGGACCTCTCTCGCCGACGCAGATCAATTTAAGAAGGTTGCGGCGATAATTAAATCCGACGCAAATCGTAGATTCATCGTTCCTTCGGCCCCCGGTCGATCAAAAGCACACGATCATAAGATCACCGACCTTCTATACCTATGCCATAGCCATGTTACGCAGTCACTTCCCTTTGATGATGTTTTCGGTCATGTCGCGGAACGCTACAAGGGCATCGTGGCGGATGCGAACGTAAAAATCGAACTTGGACCGAAACTCAAAGAAATTCGAACCCGGATCAAAGGCGGCGCGTCCTCCGATTACGCCGCCAGCCGGGGTGAATATTTAAGCGGTATGATTCTCGCGGCGATGCTCGACATCCCCTTTGTTGATGCTGCCGAAGTCGTGCGCTTTCGCGAAGGTGGGAAATTGGATTCCGACGCGACGCAAAAAGCCATGGAGAAACGACTCGGCCCATTGGAACGTGCGGTGGTTCCAGGATTCTATGGATCCAAACCTGACGGCGAAATTTGCGTGTTCACACGAGGCGGTTCGGACGTCACCGGCGCTCTTCTCGCGCGCGGCGTGGATGCCGACGTGTATGAAAATTGGACGGATGTGTCGGGGCTGCGCATGGCCGATCCTCGCGTCGTTCCCAACCCGGAACGCATCGACACCGTAACCTACCGTGAATTACGGGAACTTTCCTACATGGGCGCAACCGTTTTGCATGACGAAGCCGTCTTTCCCGTTCGTCAAGCCGGCATCCCCGTTCATATCCGCAATACCAACAAGCCGCGTGACCCGGGAACCCGCATCCTGCACGAGGCCGCACCCAACGATCGTTTTGGCGGACTGAGCGGCATTGCGGGAAAACGAGACTTCACCGTACTCGCAATCGAGAAAGCCCTCATGAACCAAGAGCTCGGCTTCGGTCGCCGCGTCCTCGATGTCGTCGCCTCCCACGGGATCAGTTATGAACACACGCCGACCGGCATTGACTCGCTGAGCGTCGTCATCGACAGCGAACAAATAGAAGGAAAACTCGATTCCGTTCTCAAAGATCTCCGGGCGCAATTGAACCCGGATGTTTTAGAAGTTTTCCCCAACATGGCCTTGATCGCCGTTGTGGGGCGCGGCATGGCGCATCGCCCCGGCGTCGCGGCACGGGTTTTCGCCGCCCTCGCGGATGATCGCATCAACGTGCGCATGATCGATCAGGGGTCGAGCGAAATCAACATCATCCTCGGTGTTGAGACCCGCGATTTCGAGCGGGCAGTGCGCGCGATTTACAACGCATTTGTGGAGTAGGGGGACAGGTACTATGCATTTAGCTTTTGGATAAAAAAGGCCCGCGCATATGCGCGGG
>NVTF01000123.1 GCA_002401485.1 Elusimicrobiota bacterium
TACTTTGGGCTCGATGTTTCCCAGCGCGCTTCCGCCTTCTCCGCCACCCGTATAGGACACGTCATACTTAGAAGGATCGACTCCCGCCTGTTGGTTCGGCGCATGCTTCAAAGCACCGAGGGCCGCATCTAGTTCGCCTTTTCTTTCCTTGATGGCCGCGATATTTTTACCTTGATTGGCAACGGGCGTCTTATACTTTTCGACCGCGGCAACGGCTTTTTCAGTTTCCTCTTGGTACGCCGCCTGCTGTTCGCGGAATTTATCCAGATCGGTTTTTATCGCCGCGCTAGCATCCTGTGCCGCCTTAAGGAACGCACCGCCGGGAGTGCTATCCGGGGTCAGGTCAGCGACCAAGCCGTCAAGCGACCGGTGCGTCGCACCAAGAGCCTTCGTACCTTCGCCGATATTACCGACACCCTTGGTCCCTTCCGCAGCGCCCGAAGTCGCGTCCTGAACCTCCGAATTGACTTCGGTCCCGGAGGGCTTCTGATTGCCGCTGGGGAAATTCGTCCCCCCTTTTCGCGCATCCTCATCCTTTTTGCCCTGATCACCCTTACCGCCCCCGCCTGATCCGCCGCCGCCGCCGCCCTTGCCCGCTTCTTTTCCCTTCAAAAGCCGATCCAAAATCTTAAGCAGAACCTGCTGGGCCGTCTGCGCCGCCATTTGCTCGAGCATCTTCTTGCGTTCAAGCTCGTTGTAGCGCTTCTTCGCCCACTTCAGATCAATGGATTTCTCCAAATTCATCTTGGCCCGGAGAAACGCCAGGTTTTCACCAAGGGTCTTATTATCCTTGGTACTGCTGCCGCCCGGATTTTTCGTCGGCGCTCCGTCGCCGTTAGGACGTCCGAAACCCGTGCCCGTGCCGCCGCCGTTAATGCCGCCGGTTGCCGAAGCGGACTGACCGGTCGTGCCGCCGGGATTGGACGAACGGCCAAAACCTCCCGATGCATTGCCCCCGCTGCCGGAAAGCGTCCGGCCGCCGGTGCTGCGAAATCCTGGAATGGCCTGAGACCGGGTTAAACGTGAACCGGCTCCGGAGGGAGACTGCGCCCCCGGCGTTCTTGGAGCCGAGAGACTCAGGCTTGCACGTGTGCTGCCGCCGCCGGCAAGCCCTTTTAATCCGCTCAAGGCGCCTGCAAGCTTCGCATTCGGGCGAGGAAGCTTAACCCGCTTCGTCACCTCTTTGGCCCCGTCTTTTGCAGAATCGATAATCTTCTTCCAGTCCGTATCATCCTTGGGGGCATCCCGCTTAATTTCAGGGATCAACGTAGAGGGTGCGGGTTTCTCTTCCTGCATGCCGCCCGGCCCCATGATCAGAGAACTGGGATCTCTCACGTTCAACGGAGTGATGACATCGGTATCGCGGCCCATCAAACCTCCAGGAGCGATGCCTTCAAGACCCGCCTCGTACAAATCCTGAGGTTCGGCAAAAAAACCGCCTGTTCGGTTAAATCCCTGAGACATTGTGGGAGACCCGCCCTCACCATCGGAAATCAAATATTCGGCAAGCGGCGCCATCACGAGCACACCGATGCCGGCGGCGATAAACGCCATATCCTTCGTTTTCAGCGCTTTCAGGCGGCCCATGAGGGATTTTTTGCCCGCCATGGCGGCAGCACCGCGAAACATCGGTGCACCGGTAAGATTATCGGCGCCGACGGCGCCCCATGTTGGGACAACAGCGCCGCCGATTTTAGCATCCTTGCCGGAGCCTTTTAGCGGGGGCTTCTTTTTGGAGAGGGAACTCTTAAAGGACGGCAAATTTCCAGCGCCCGACGGACCGGAACTCAATAGAGGTAAAGCACCTCCTTTTTTCTCGTCATCCTTGCTTGGTTTACTCTCGGCCATAGTCCCTACCCCGCTATTTACTAGTGTAAGGAGGGCCAATTTCATTGTCAAGGGACCTGATTTCCCCTTAGGACCCATGGGGAGACCCCCATTTTGTACCCCCCACCATCCGGTCCTAAAGCCATCACCGGGGATTTCGGAAATATTTGTTATACTCGGCTCGTATCTACAATGGAGTCGTAAACGACGATGAAAGACGTCTCCTCAAGGGAACGGCTGGCGTTTTTAGGACTACTCGGCACGGTTATTCTCTTCGCGGCGGTGCCCTCACTCGTGCTTATAGAAAAAGGGACTTCATACTATAGGTTTCTGACAGGTTGGGAACCGGGAGTGTTGAAGCAAATGTCGGTTGATTACGTACCCCATACCGATTCACTGCAAGACGCGGAACTGCCTGAAATTGAATTTGTCGAATTTAAAATACAGGACCCAAAAGCCAAATCCGTGAAAATTGCCGGTGACTTCAACGGCTGGCGCGGCGATGGTTATCCCCTTGTTTCGGACCGCGGTACCTGGCGCCTTATCATTCCGCTCCCTCCGGGCACGTATCGTTACGGCTTCCTGGTTGACGATCGATGGACAATCGACCCCAACTCAAAAGAGACGGAAATGAGAAACGGTCGAGAAGTCTCCTTGCGCGAGGTTGTCTTGCAATGAAAAAGGCTCTATTTGCATTCCTGCTTATTCTCGCGGCCGCGCTGCGGGCCGACGCTTTCTGGGGAAAAAAATCCGAGAGCATCCCGGGACGCCGGGACGCCGTTCGAAAAGCCCTCTTGTGGGTGCCCGACACCCGAACCCTGGATTGGGAAGCGCTTCGGTCATTCTTGGAGCGGGAAAATGATGCCTCGTTTACACTCGCCATCGTCCCCGAGGAAATTCCCAACGAAGAAGCGGCATGGCTTGTCGGACTCTCGTCGTCAAACAATATCGAGATAGCGCTGCGCATCCCCGGAGATCCGATTCTCCCTCTCGCAAAAAAAGGGCGACCGTATCTCGCTGCTGAAAAAATCGCGCTGAGTCGTCTTCGCTACAAGAAAATTTTCGGAGCCCTGCCGGTCGGGTTTGTTGCCGGAGGCGGCGCCATTCTCCCTTCCGATGCGAAACGCCTGCCCCGCTTAGGCATCCGTTGGACCGCTGTCGGCGACAACGAATTCACCAACGCCTGGTACGGGGACGAGCAGCTCGTTCTCATGCCGTTTCACTCGATTCTGTCGACTGATTTAGGCACGATGCCTCCCGCCACCGACACTGCCGCACTCGTCATCGATGAGGTTGCCGGCGCACTGCCGCCCGGGTCCGGTCTCGCGATCCTCGACCACCTCGTGTCGTCTTCCGGAGACGAAGCCTATACCACCGTTTCCCGAGGCATCGCCGAAATTCACCCCTATGTCGTCGGTCCGGAGTCCTGGCCGACGTGGCGGGATGATCTCGCTTTTTGGAACCAGTCCTACAGCCAACAAACGGCATGGAAGCTTTATCATCGAGCGGCCAAAGCCGTAACCGCCTACCAAAACTCAGGTTCCGCTTCCATCGCGCGGCTCAACAAAGCCGAAGCCTCATTGACCCTTGCACGTTCGGCGCGTAATTTCGTAGACGAAAATCTCCAGGATCCAACAATAGAAAGTGATTTTCGCAACGCCTTGACCTCCGCTTACAAAGCCATCCGAAAATCCGCGCCTAGAATTCTCCGTCGCAGGATCATGGACCCGGAAGCGAGCGGGTTCGAAGAACCGCAATTGGTGGAGTCAACAGGCGGAGACGTCCTCATTGAAGTGAAAGCGGATCGCCTCATTTTCACCAATCCCAAAGGCTCAACGGCGGCGCTGCCCCTCTCGCTTCCTTCACTCGCGCCGGACACAACCGCCGCCCACCTGTGGACGCCTCGGTCGCTTGAAATCGGTTGGAACGAAACTGCGGTTGATTTTAGAATCGCACTTGCGCGTTTGAGCCCTTCGGAAAAAACCGCCTCCGGGTTTTCTTATCTGCTCGTTGATCTCTATATCGACCTCAATCACCTTTCCGGGCGAGGCTCCACCTCCCTGCTGTCCCGGCGCAAGGGATTTGTCGACCCGACCGACGCCTGGGAATACGTCCTCGTGGTCGAAGATTCTGAAGCCAGCCTATATCGCTCGCTTCCCGGACATCCGCCCTCGCGAATCGCGACGGTTGCACCGGACATTGATTTAGAGAACGGGACCATCACCCTCTCAATCCCGCGAAGACGGCTGCGAGGCAACCCTGCCACCTGGGGTTATATCCTAACAACCATGATGCCGAAAACGGACCGCCGCTCCTCTTATCGCCCCCCGCGGCCTGTTCCCGGGGAAACAGGCAGTCCTCTGCTCGGCATGCTCGGTTCGCTCGACGAACAGCGCGATCTCACGACTAAACGCGAGTCGACGTACCGAAGGTTTACAGCGCAGCGTGCCGGCCGCACCAACAACTAAAAGAGCTTTAGAGCCGGTAATTTATATTGCGGATAACGATTTTATCATTGCCGCGAACATCGCTTGCTTCAATGCGAAACCCGTTGCGCCCTTTCTTGAGGAAAACTTCCTTGGACCAGTACCCGTCTTCGTCCGCGCGCACGCGTTCGCCGTTGATCAGGACGTTGAGTCCAATCCCCACTCGCCCGGTGATCCGGTAGCGTGGGACACGAACCTCGATAAATTCTTCATCCGGCCGGAGGATTTCAAGCACCCCCTGAAAGGAAAGAGTTTGAAACTGTTCTTCTTCTCCCGTACGATAAGACTTCAGCGCCGACCATTTCCCTTTGTCCCCGAGAAGATCGACGATCGCCACACGCACCCAATATTGACCGTCGCGTAAATTCGCCTGTTTTAAGTCAATGGGTTCGTACGCATCAAATTCCTTATCAAAAACGAGTCGGGGTTTGGCGCGGCGAAAGTCCGAGCGTTTTCGCGCCACCTGCACCGCGTACGCGGCAACGGGCACACCGACGGAGAGAGCCTCCAGCTCTGCGGCGATGGATCCACGAGGGGCTCCCCCGCCGCGGCGGACCCTGACGACCGATTCTCCAACTCCCGTTCCAAGATCGGAAAGTTCGGTTTGCGCCGCCAATTCAATATTGGGGATTCGCACAGGAGTGGTCGGCATCTTGTCGATCTTAACCTCTGTATATTGTCCTGCGTTGACGCGAACCGTTTTCTTTCCCTTGGTATCCTGGACGTCCGCCTTGCCTTTAAATACCTGCACGCGCGTCGATAAATCGTCGAGGATGCGGGCCGTGTACTTCGTGTCTTTTCCGACCGGAATAACACGCGCCGACGGTGTGACGACCCGTGCGACCGTTGCGTGCAGCGCCCCCCGCTTCAAAACGATGTAGCGATTATCCGGCCGGGGAGCCTTGAGAATCGCCATCGAATCCGGATCCAAACTCAGAACCGACCCGCCAAAAAATTTAACTCGTGCCCAGGATTTCTTGCGTGTGCGCAGGGCGTCACCGTCATACAACTGCATTTTTGTTTGAGCGCTTTTCCAGGAGGGGGTGTTTTTCTTCCGGAAGACAACATTGCTTTTCTTATGGACGAGCGTCGCCGCACGGAGATTCGCTTTGATTTCGGTCTTGGGAATAAAAAGCGTCATGCCGGGAAGCGCAACGGTGGGATCCGACGTGGGGAGTTTATTGAACCGCAGGATGACATTCCAGCGCCTAGGATTCTTCAACCACCGTTGCGACAAACTCCACAAGGTATCCCCGGGGCGAACCTTGACCGACTGCAGATTCTCCGACGCAGCGTGCCCCCAGGGCACGCTGCCCGCCAGCAAGAGCGCACCGAGGAGGAGTTTACGCATCCTCCCCTACCTTAGAACCCACGAGTACTTCGCCCTCCTCGTTGAGTTCCAGGCCCTTAGGAATCGTAAAGAAAAATCGTGCGCCTTCACCCTCAACGGATTCGACCCAAATCGTCCCATGATGCGCTTCGACAAACTTTTTTGTGATCGTGAGGCCCAACCCCGTTCCACCGCGTTTCTGACCCGGCACCTGTTCAAATTTACCAAAAATCTTTTCGATATGTGATTCCGGAATTCCAGGGCCGTCATCTTCGACGCAAACCTCAAGCGCGTGACCTTTGTCCGTCACATGGATGATCACATGACCGTCATCGGGGGCGAATTTAATCGCATTGCCAAGCAGGTTGGTAATGGCCCGCTCCATTTGACTGCCGTCGCAGCTGACCATGTACTCTTCCTCGGCATCGAGATCCATCGAGATTCCCCGGCGCTGCGCCAGCGAACCCAGAATTTCGATGGAATGGCTGGCGAGTCCGGCAAGTGATACCTCCTTGAGATTTACCTCAAGCTGATGCGAATCCATCTTGGCAACATCGAGAATGTTGTTAACCATCATCATGAGCCGGTTTGACGACTTGAGCATCGATTCGACCATGCCCTTCTGCTGGGTATTCAATACGCCCACCACCCCTTTGCGCAGGAACTCTAAGAACCCAATAATAGATCCTAGAGGGTTTCGCAAGTCGTGGGTGATCGAATGCAGGAATTCCTCTTTCATTTTATCGAGTTCCTTCTCCAACGTAACATCATGGAGCGCGGTCACAACCCCAAGGACCGCCTTCTTCTCCGGGGAAACAAGCAAGCGCGACGAGACGCGAACGAACAGTCGGCGTTCGTCGGTTGAGAGATCGACTTCCTTAATTACCTTCTCTTCCGGGTGAGAAACGGCATGGAGAATCGTCTTCCCAAATTCAGTCTCGTCACTGGCGAGTTCCGCCACGGGTTTGCCTTCTACGTTCTCTTCGGTCAACTGCATAAATTCGGCGGTTTTTCGATTAATCAACTGGACCATGCCGTCATTATCCGTCATAAGGATGCCGTCACCAATTGAAAACAGGATGGCCTCTGTTTTCTGCTGTTCGAGGATGCGCCGGTCGACCTGCAATTCGGCATATTGCCGCAATTGGCTTACCATGCGGTTAAACGTGTCAGCGAATTTCTGAAGTTCGTCCCCCGTTGTAATCACGATGTCTTCGGGAAATTTGCCCTCTGCGATATGCTCCGCGCCTTGTGTCAATGCCAACAGCGGGAGGGTCAGGCGCCGCGCGAGCATAAAAGCGATAAAAATCGCCGCAATGCACACAAGAATTATGATCACCACAGCGGTGTTGCGCATTTTATTCGCGGATAGATAGGCTTCGTCCTTCGGCTGCTGAATCACCACCGCCGCTTCAATTTCGGGCACCGGGGCATACGCTCCCACCTGGTAACGGCCTTGGGCGTCCTTGTATTCACTGGACCCCACGGAGTGGGCGGCAAGCGCAGAGCGGATAATCGGGCGTTCAATCAACGTGGCGAGATCCGCTTCGCTTAATCGACCGGTTGGCGCCATCAGGGCGAGTCCACCCGCCCCCACCAGCATCGCGTAGCCGGTCCCCCCAATGCGTTCATTGATGATTTCGTTATTCAAACGGTTGAGCACGACGGCAACCCGAACGTTGGAAACCTCCGAGAGCGGGTAATAAATCTCCAACCGCGGCACCGCCCCTTTGACCGCCGATACCCAGAGGGTGCGTTGATGAGTTTTGGCGAATTCGAGATACCCCGGATTGCTCGAATATTCGACGCTTTCTTCGGTTTGCACGAGTTTAGGATTGTAAACCTTCATGATTTCGCCGCCGCGCGAAGTCAGAATTGAAGCCTCCTGGATATCCTCGTCGCTCTCGATCAAACTGCGCAGCAGCTTTTCACGGGTTTCCCAACCCAGGCTCTTTCGTTTGAGCGCGAGAACAATAAAACGAACCTTGTCATCAACGTTTCGAATGTAATTAGAAACCGACCCTGCTGTTTTATCGGCTAATTTCGTGTGGAGTTCGAGGACGGAGTCCTGAATAGCGCCTTTGGATATCTGCAGCAACTGCCAGCCCATAAATACAGAGGGGGCCAGAGCCAAGGTGAGCATCGTCAGAACGAAGCGCTGAAAAAGAACGGAATGGAGCAGTCTCATAGGTGTCTAATCGAAGGATAGACTCCCGCTCCAAACTTGTCAAGGAAAGGAAATGATTATTTTATAAGGCTAAAAAACCAGTCAACAATTCCCGTCGGGGGCGTCACCTCAGCTTCGACGGCCTCGAAGACCTCACCATTAACCGCATCGACGGCAGCGACGTTGCCTTTTTCATCATAAATACGGTAACTCATGCCGGCAGAACCGCCATTTGCGGTCAATTCGATGCTGGATCGCACGGTCAAGAAGGCCGGAATTCTCTGCTTGGCGGCGGCGAGGGCCTCATCAGGCGTGATTCTGGCAATAGTCGAAAAGGCATCAACATCCATCACACGCCCCTCACCAAATTGGGAAAGATCTCCTCCAAGCGTGTAAACATGCTGCTGGGTCTCAAAATTTCCCGCGATCACCAGCATCCCGTTGGCAAACGAAATATCGATCATTCGCATTTTGTCCGCAAGCTTGGGATGGTCGGCGTGGAAGGTATAAATCCATTTTTGATCGGTCAGGGGATAAGACGCGGTGGCCCGGACGAACTTCACCGGCATTCCGCCGGAAGCCTCTTTCGCTTCTTCTAACGCCCGCGTATACAGATCCACGGGTTTTGGCATCGAGTCGCGGCGCACCAGATACCCGCCGGCGCCAAGAACTCCGATCGCCCCAACAGCCCCGATCATCGCGGGGATGTTAAAGAACATATCGATCAAGAATATGCCCGCACCAATGATCGCAGCCCACTTCAGGAAAGTGTACAGGGGCAGATGCTCCCCCAGCCAAACGTCCAGGTCGCGAAGGCTCTTCCACGCTTTGAAGCGTTCGAGGCGTTCTTCCCGGGTCTCAACGCGCGGCTCCTTAAGAACACGAACTTCACGTGAGCGGGCATTTACCGCGACTTCATAACCCGAGTTATCGTAAAAGCGGTATTTAAAATCGCCATGAGCGCCTTTCTCTCCCTGCACTTCCGCCCGCAGCGAAATAGAAACTCCTCCCCGAATAGCGGCGACGCGCTGGACCTCGGTCAAGGCCTCTTCGGGGGTCATCTGAACAGCACTCTTGAATACTTCCGGCGTGATTGGGAAGACCGGCTGGTCCGCGGGGAGCGGGACGTCCTTATAGGTGTATGCCTTAGAGTGAAAGCCGTCGATGCTGACCAATCCCCCGCCCTTATGAAAATCGATGCTGATCATCTTCGCCTTGGCACCGTCACCCTCGGGAATCGAAAAGAAATTAAACTTCCAATGGTCCCCATCGTGAACCGGAGAACTGATGGTTGCTTCGCCGAAATGAAGCGGCCCGTCCGCATGCTGTTTGGCCTCATAAAAAGCGCGCTCATAGAGAGTCGCGGGAGAAACCATGAAATCACGCCTTACCATGCCGGTGAACGCTAGCAAACCGACCGCCGTTGCAGCAGGAGCAAACACCGCGAGAGCCACGGCAAACACACCGGACAAGAATCCCGCATTCAGCATGATGGTACCGGCACGAGCGCGCGCGGGATCGTTCACCCATGTGTCTGTCCCAAATTTTGAATAGCGGGTCGATAACGCCGACATATAGGTAATAACACCGGCAAGACCTGTTATGAAGAAGACAACGAAAGCCGCACCGACCAATGGCCAGGCAAAGATAGAGGAGATAAAGAAAGTAACGGCCGCGTAGGCTGTTGCCAGGGCGGCGCCCCCAACCCACAGCGATCGTGAATCAGAACGTTCGATCACTGGCATTTCGATCATCGACGATGCATCGACCGGAGGAGGCACAACAGGCGAAACTAATTGCTGAACAAGGACGTCCTCG
>NVTF01000124.1 GCA_002401485.1 Elusimicrobiota bacterium
GCCGCCATGCTCCGCCTAGACCACCGCAAACGCCTAGATTCCATGCAAACCTTCATCAACCGCGCGTCTGTTATATAACTCCTGTTATATAGGGGTCTGTCCCCAAGTTATTTGACTTATTGGGGAACTTTCCGGGGGTGTCATCCGTAAGAAGTGGCATGAGCAGACCAGCACGCGGACACTCTACAAACGGAATCTATCACGTATTGAATAGGGGAAATCACAGGGAGCCTATATTTGATTCTCCTTATGATTATTACGATTTTCTAGAAGTCATGCATGAAGTAAAAAAGAAGCATCCCTACATTCTTCATGCATTTTGCTTGATGCCAAATCATTTCCATCTGCTCATCCAGCGACTCACGGTATCGCTCTCAACGATTCTCCAGCGGATTCAATGCACTTATGCAATCCGACTCAACCGACGCAGAAATCAAACTGGTCACTTATTCCAGGGTCGATTCAAAGACGTACCCTGCGAATCCGACCAGCAATATCAAAACGTTATTCGCTACATACATTACAATGCCGTTCGTGCTGGACTCGTTGTTCATCTTGAACAATGGGATTGGAGCAGTCACAACGCCTACAATTCAGACGCCGGGGCAAATTATGGAATCGTCGACACGCCAGTGGGGCTGGGAATTTTGGGACCTAATGACCTTGCTGCACGGTACAACTACGCCGAACTTATGGGAAAAGATCTAACAAAGGACGATCTTGATTTGATTCGAAATTCGATCTCTGAAAACCGAAACAAGCAACTTGAAACAGTTAAGCCTCCTCTCAATGACTCAAAGGCGACCGATATTGGAGCCTTGGCTCGCATCTACTGTAGAGAGACGGATATTTCGGTTGAAGAGATAACAGGTCCTTCTAGAGCACGCTTCCTTACTCCCATGAGAAGGCATCTAACACAAATCGCGATCAGGGAAGGATTTAGCATGAGCCAAATAGCCAGTTTAATGAATCGAACCCCTGGTTCAATATCACGTCTCATTGCTTAATAGGACAAATCCAAACATGCATTTCAACAAGTCAAACAACTTGGGGACAGACCCCTACCGGGGAACCTTATATTCCGCAGGAGCCGCCGTTTTTTGCGTGGTATTGCTGGTGGTATTCCTCGGCGCGGTAGAAGGTTGTGGAGGGGACGATTTGAGTGGCGATGGTGCGGGATTTGGATAATTCGGCCACGACCTTTTCGGCGGAAATCTTCTGGTCTTCATCGTGGTAGAAAACAGCGGAGCGGTATTGGCTGCCGACGTCGGGGCCTTGGCGGTCGACTTGGGAGGGATCGTGCATCGTGAAAAATAAGTCGAGTAATTTTTCGAAGGTTACCTTGTCCGGGTCGAATTCCAGCTCGACGGCCTCCGCATGCCCGGTCGTGGAAGTGCAAACCTGTTGGTAGGTGGGGTTTTCGACTGTGCCGCCGATATAACCAACCGCTGCATCGAGCACACCCTCAACCTTGCGAAAATCGGTTTCTACGCCCCAAAAACATCCTGCCGCGAATGTCGCCTTGCGTGTCTCAGCCATCGATAAATTCTCCTAGCGCCTTTAGCGCGTTGGGCGGAATTGCATGCCCCCCCTGGAATGATTGCAGATCTCCCTTCCAACCGGAGTCCGTCAATGCGGCGGTTAGCCGTTGGGCCCCTTCAAAACCAAGGACCGGGTCCTGCTCGCCATGCGTCTGAAAGAAGGGAGTGCCCGCGTGTTTGGAAGCACGTTCCAATGTGCCTTTGCCATCGACGAGATTTCCGGAAAGAATGAAAACACCTTGTGGTCCGACGTCTGACGCGAGAGCGGCCTCGATGGCCACCATAGAGCCCTGGGAAAAGCCTCCCAAAAAAAGCGACTCACACTTGGTTTGGTCGAGAAGGGCCCGCAACGCGTCGGCAGCCTCTTCTAAGCCGGGCGGGCGCAATTCCGCAAAGGATCGATGGGTTCCTAGAACCTGAGCCTGCATGAGCGCTTCCTGATCGATGGGGAACCATTCCCGTCCACTCGCCATCGGATCCGATCCCAGCGGGTTGGGGGCTTCGGGGAAAATCCACCGAACGCGGCGCTTCGTAGGGATTTCAAACGCAAGCGGCGCGAGATCGGCCGCATCCGCGCCATACCCATGACAGCACACAACAAGCGCCTCCGGAGAGTCAACGGGAAAATCGATGGCGTCAAGCGGACCGATTTTACCGCGAATGGGACGCGGGCCAGCGTCGGTCACGTTAACTCGTGAAGAGTCATGCCCATCAGGTACGTCCACGGAACAAAGCGCTGGGTATGGATAATATCGTCAAGAACAGAGTCCGTGCCCGCGTACCAAATGCCGCGTTCGTCAACTTTAATAATGCCGGCGAACTCATCAATTCCGGGCAGTTCCACCGCAGTAAATAATTCAACAAGCGCTAAAGACCCGTCGCCTTTCAGTTCAGGTTCCCGGCTCAGCATCGGAACCACCGAATCACGCCACAGCGTTGTTGCTACATGGCGCTTGTTCTTCCACATCTTCCCGTCATCCGTTCTCAGCGCCTTGACATGCGCTTCGGCATCCGCAAGCTTCATTACAATCCTCCTGAACTACCCACAGGGTAAAATCTGTCGAGGCCCTCCGTCAAGCAGTCCCTTGACGGTCGGGGTCTCGGGCTTCACACTGATACCATGCATCGGCTTATGATACTCGCCGTGGCTGCCGCTGTGGCAGGATGTGCTCCTGACTACTGGTGCACGATCGAATCGGCGGACCTCTCCATCGAGCAACGCGCGGCCTTCGCCAAATACGAACACGCGGCGATCGATTGGAAGAATTCCCTCATCTCCGGAGCGCCCGAATCCGAGGATCGGCGTCATGTGGAAGCGCTCACGGCCAGCGCTCAGGATTTCTTACAGGTAAAGGGCAACGGGGGCAAACGATATCTAGAGGCCTGGACGCGCAATTTTGTCACTCAATCGGCTTCTGACATTTCCGACGCCGATCTGCGTCTTCGCGCGGCGGCAAGCGCCCGTCGCTGGGCGCCGGAAGCCGTTGCTTATCTCCCCTAAATGCGTCGGCCCCAAGAAGGAGACCACGAACGCCTTCGTTCGGGGAGGGGCGGAAAACGCGCCGGCAGAGGTCCGGTCGCTTCCACGTACTCAAAATTAAGGGTTGAACCATCAATAACAATCATACAGTTAGGATACCTCTCCGAGTGAGAATCCTTCAGGGGCTTTGGACCCGATAGGATCGGCCATAGGGTCCGGGCCCTCAGACCTACATGCAATTTTGATAATCTAGGACTCTATGAAAACGACGAAATTTGGCAACTTGGACCATGACGTCTCCCGCATATCTTTCGGCGGCGCAGCGGTGAGCGGAGAAGGCGGCGGATACGGATTTGGAGAACTTTCGGAGTCGGATGCAATCAACCTTCTTCATGCGGCTCACGACCGCGGGATCAACTGCTTTGATACAGCGCCGTGTTACGGCTACGGTATGTCCGAGCGTCGCTTCGGAAAGGCCTTCGCCGATCGCCGCGATAAAGTATTTCTCATCTCCAAATGCGGAGTCACATGGGGCGAGGATAAAAAATTAACTAACTCGAACGAACCTGATGTCACGCGACGTATGGTTGAGCAAAGCCTTCGCGACCTCGGTACAGAGAGGATCGATCTTTACTTCATCCACTGGCCTGATAAAAAGGTGGATGTGCGCAAAACCATGGAAGTTTTATCGGAAGCTAAACGCGCAGGAAAAATCGCAGCGATCGGCTTATCCAATTTTTACGATGTTGAAGAGATCAAACGTGCTCAGGAGGTCGACCGCATTGATGCCTTCCAAACGCAGTTCAATCTATTTTCTCCCGAAGCTGCCGAAAAACTCTTCCCGTTTGCCAAAGAACATGGAATCGCGCATATGAGTTGGGGCAGTTTTGATAAAGGTATCCTCACCGGACGAGTCCAGCGGGGGCGAAAATTCGATGACAAAGACTTTCGGTCCCGCTTCAGCGATTTCGTCTCAGAAGGGAAAATGCGCGCGATGGACCGCATCACACCCCTGCTCAAGGAACGCGGGTTCGATGGGAGGCAACTTGCTCTCGGATTTATTTTCTCCCACCCGGAAGCAACTACGGCGGTTTGCGGCATCAGAACGATTGAACAATTAGAGACCGCTCTCACCGCCCTTGAGAATCTTCCCCCCGCCGATCTCATTGAGGAAGCTCTAAAAATCGCGGAAGAGGAAACACGTTCTCCGGCGTGAATCTGATACTGCTCGCGTCCATAGCCCTCTCCGTTTCCGCCAGCGATTTCATCTCGTACTCCAACCGCGCGGTGCAGACGGATTCTACCGAAGCAAAGATCGAACTCTACTCGCGGGCGCTCGACGCGTGGACCGCCAAAGATGGAGACCGCAACAAGGGTGTTGTGCTCGCTAATCGCGCGGCCCTCCGCCATCAACACGGCGACTTCGAAGGCGCTATCCAAGACCTCGACGCTTCGATGAAAATTCTCGGGGAAAATCCTCTCGCTCGGGCCAACCGGGGTGCGGCACTCGCACGCCTCGGTCGCTATGCGGAGGCTGCCGACGACTTTACACAAGCGATCCGCGATGAGCCCCGAAATCCCGCACACTATGCATCACGTGCGGTTTCCCACGATGCCATCGGAAAAACCGACCAAGCGATACTCGATTACAACGTTCTATTGTCAATCGACCCTTCGTTTAAGGATGGACACAAAACGCGGGGTTCCCTTTTCTTCAAAGTCGGTCGCTATCGCGAAGCGATTGCGGATTTCGACGCGGCAATTCAAATTAATCGCAACGACCGCCGGGCGTACCAATTAAAGGCACTCGCCGAAGCGGCCATCGACCAATCGAAAAAAAATGCTGCTGTCACCGCTCACAACGAAGAAATGAAGCGCCGCAACGCAGCACAAGGTCCGCCGAAACGGCAACCCCTCCCTGAATTGCCTTTCAAGTTCCCCGATATCGACCCGCGCATTTTTCTCGCGGGTGGAGGGTTGTTGTTTTTGGGAATCGGAATTCGCGCTTTAAAATAAAGACGGTCCTACCCGGCACGACGGCTTTCCAGCTTACGAACGACCTGCCTCATTTCGCGCCGCACGAATGATCGGAGCGCTTTATATTTCCGTTCGTCTTCGAGGATCTTTCGACCGTCGCGCAAATCACGCAGCGTCGGTCCAAACTTGTCCATCGCGATTTTTACTCGATACTCTAATTCGACAGGGTCCTTGTACTTCCGAGCGAGTTCCTCACGGTGCTTGAGCAGCAGCCCGTTAAAGCGGGTTTCCCGCCGCCGCACTTCCTTTAAGACGCCTTTATGGCCGGACAACACAGAAGGCTTTTTCGCATATCGCGGCTGGGCGCGAACAAGAGCCTTCAGCCCGTCGACCGAATGCCGTTGGGCTTGAATCAAGATAGCGACGTTTTTTTCAATATCGAGAATTCTTTCGAGCTCCCATAACTCAGGCCGGACCGCGAGCACCTCATGAATCGTGGACATCTGATCGATAAACGCGATGTACTCGTCTTCGATATAAGAAACCGGAAAACGAAAACCCTTTTTCGCGACGAGCCCCCGCGCGTTCATACCGTGTCGAATCTCGTGGACCACGATATGAAGCGTCTTCCAGGCAAGAATTTTAGGAATCTCTTTCCTGGACGTTCCCTTGCGCTTCAATTCTTCCGCACCCTCCAGCAGCATCGCTCGATTCAGGTACATTGAATTATCTCGGTCGATATAAACGCCGAGGGTTCCTTCAGGAACCTTCAATCCAGGCATCACGACCTTAAGATCAATATCTTCTTTCTTGACAAAATGAAAGTGTTCATTCGTTGAATCGAGACTGGAGAGGAGGACCACAAGCGATTTGAGATAGAGCGGAGACATCGAATCCCAATCCGTCCGCGCGCTGATGGAGCGCGGGGCGGTAAACAGGAGACAAACCGCGAGGGTGAAGGCGAGTCTCGGCATGGGACCAGGATAGCCCCGCGACCCGCGCATGGCAAGTCTCATGGAGCTTAACTTTCGTAGTCGACCGCAACGATATTCTCGCTGCGGGATTTCAATTCGGCGACGACCTCTTTGTGGTAGGGATGGACCCGGTAGGCATCCAAATCATCCTTCGAGGCAAACCGGGAATACAAAGCGACATCGTAATTCCGCTCCCCGCGAACAACATCGACGCCGGCTTCAAGATGTGAAATTGTCGGGACCTTGCCGTTGAGCGTCAGGATGAGGTCGCGCGTGTCTTCGATGGAGCCGAGGCTCCGGTCCTTCAGCTTAAAAAAAACGATATGCGTGATCATGTGCGGGAAAGATTCTCCTCAAGCCAAGCGACATCGAATATAAATTCTCGGCGTGGGTCAATTCTAGCAATATCCCTGTAATTTCCTTAAGTCATGCTAATGATTAGAACAACACCATGAACCACATCGAACGCGTCGCCGCTTTAATTCTCACACTCAGCGCCCTCTGGCTCTCCGGGTGCGCCACCGTACAATCTCGCGGTTCGCAGCGAGCGAAAGGCATCTATGCCAACCGCATCTCCGACTGCAAGGATTGGTTTTATGACCGGGCCCAATGCCGTCAAATGTACGGCTGCACTCGCCATATGAACCGGGAGCAGTGCGGACGCCAAATGCTCCGCATTCTCAACGACCCGGTCAAACTCGCCGATTTGTTCTGATTCCGGTCCCTTGCGCCAAAACGGCTGGGCCGATACCCTTCCCGTACGCATGAAAACCCCGCTGCGCCTCCTCATCGCAATGCTCCTCGTCGCCCAGTCGCTTCCCGCCTATAGCGCATCGGAAATAGACGGAAGGATATTTGATGGATCTGCTGCGCATCAAGGCGGCCCCAACAATCAAATCGGCCAACGGCCACATGACAACCGCCCCCGCTCCCACGAACTCCGCTCCAATTTAACCGCGGTTCCTCCCATAAGGGGACACGCCGCGAAAGCGCAAGCAAAGGTCCCCCCGCATCTCTCATGGGGCTGGGATAAAACAATGACCGCGGCCGGCACCGCTTTAGCAGGGGCAGTCGTGGGATTTATGATGGGCGGTCCTATCGGAGCTGCCGTCGGGTTTGTCGGCGGCATGCTGATCGGCGCAATCGCCGGCTACATCATGGAAGAGAAGAAGGAAAAAGGTTAATCGACGAGTTTACCGGGGTCGCGCAGTTCGCGAAGCGGAGTCTGGAAGGTTCCAAAGCGCCACACCCACCAAATCATAAAAAACTCCGACGGAATTCTCATCACGATGTACATCGGTCCAAGGTCATGATCCGGCCCGACGGAATGTACCGCTCCGTAAAAATGAAACGGAAGCGCGGCCGCCAAAAACAACATCATTGCGACAGCCGCAACTTTCTGCGTCTTCCAAACCAACAGCCCAATAGCGCAGATCCCCAAGAAGACGCCTACCGCATAAGAGAGCGGCAGGCCCCAGTGGCCGGCGAACGGGGCCATATCCGCGTAATCAGCCGGCGCGTAAAAATGTCGGGCGGATAGGAAAAAGAATAAAGCGGAGATGGAAAAGACCCCGCTTTGACCAAAACGGATCTTAGGATCCTCGGCGAACTTCTCATCCAGAATGAAGATGAAGTAAACGCCGAATAAAATACCGTACATGAGGAGCATGAGTCTATTCTACAATAGGCCATCGTGATACAGCGAGAATTTCGAATCAGCCCCAAACCGCGCGGCTTTCATCTCATCACCCGAGAGGTGGAAGAAGCCCTGCCGGAACTCACCGAGTTGAGCGTGGGTGTTCTTCACCTTTTCATTCAGCACACCTCGGCCTCGCTGACAATCAACGAAAACGCGGACCCCTCGGTCCGCGTCGATTTCGAAAGCTCTTTTGATACGCTGGTGCCGGAAAACGCCTCGCATTATACACACACCACCGAAGGCCCCGACGATATGCCCGCCCACCTAAAGGCTTCCCTTTTAGGATCTTCCATCTCGATTCCGATCACCAACGGCCGGCTCAACCTTGGGACCTGGCAGGGAATTTACCTCTGTGAACACCGGGATCAGGCCGGCGCACGTTCGTTTGTGGCCACCGTTTCAGGCGAATAAATACAATTGTAAAGGAATTGTGCCCAAAAAAATCCTTATTTTATAGCTATTAACAAACAATATAGGACTTTCGCCCTTTGTGGTCCAAAGGGCCTACGCGTATAATGATCATGGGTCCCAGATGGATTAGGTCTTCTGGGTAGCGAGGGGGGAGGCAGAGTAATGGTGGTTGCGGCCCTCCCCAATTGGGGTAAGAGAGGTGGAGTATCGGACGCACATTCTGTGCGCCCATTTCCTTTCCGGTCGTTCATCATTGCTTCTACCTTAAACCGAGTGGTGTCGGTCATCTAGGTGGAGGTGGTATCAATGTTTGGCAGCAAGAAGATTGTTTTGTCGGTCCTCGCAGTGTTCGCGATAATTCTGGCGTTCTCGCCGGTTCAGGCGGCAGAGTCTGATAAGACTCAAACCCATGCGAACAAAAAGGAACAAATTGTCATGTTCCGGGATGGCACCGCGGAAGCAACGCGGATGGAGATCCTTAAGCAGAAGGGTGCGACAATCGTTCGCGAGCTTCCCCTGATTAACGCGTATCTCGTCTCATTTCAAAAGTTTTCCCTGAATGCGGTTGTGCTGCTGCAGGCGGAGCCAACGGTTGAAAACGTTCAGCCTGATCAGTACCACATCTGGCTCAACGTGACAGCCGGACCGCCCCTTCCTTCCATCACGGCGGCACTCGGGAGAGCGATTGCCGGGGCAAAAGCGATTCCCTCGGTTCCCGGGCGTGCGCAGCCAAACGCTGAGAAGAATTCGGAAATCCCATGGGGAGTGGAACGCCTCGGCGCTCCTAAAATCTGGAATCGCTCAACGGGCAAAGGCGTGAATGTCGCGGTCATCGACACCGGCATCGATATGCAGCACCCCGACCTGGCGGCGAATATTAAAGGTGGTTTTAATGCCGTCGATCCCGGTGAAAGCCCGCAGGACGATCAAGGCCACGGGACACACGTCGCGGGCACGATCGCCGCTGTTCCTAATAAGAAAGGCGTCATCGGAGTCGCTCCCAACGCCAATCTCTACGCGGTGAAGGTGCTCGACAAAGACGGCGGCGGCACCTTCAGTTCAATCATCGCCGGCATCTCCTGGGCGGTTGAAAACGGCATGCATATCGCCAACATGAGCCTGGGCGGTCCCAGTTCTCCCCCTATGGAGAAAGCCGTCAAAGCCGCGCATGCCGCAGGCCTGACCATTGTGGCGGCCAGGATGATGCATTTGTCGCCTCAGAAGGCCGAGGGTTTTTACGCCGAACATCGTGAGCGTCCTTTTTTTAACGATCTGGCCATAACTACCTATTTTTTAGCTCTTTCAATGATATATCTGTTCGATGCTTTCTTTTTGCTTCTTGTCTTCTTACCCTTTGCAATTAACCCGGTCCTGCTTCTTGGATGACCTCCTGAAGATTTACC
>NVTF01000125.1 GCA_002401485.1 Elusimicrobiota bacterium
TCGCGCTTACTGAGGTTGGAACAAGCAGAGCAACTCATGGCTATGGCAGCAGAGTCCTCCCTGCGTTTACAAACAAAAGCAGGCCAGTATTGTTGGCCGCGCGAGCCGCAGACACGACAGGAAAGACCACCGTACGCGTAAACGGACTTGTATACTCTGCTGTACAACTGGACTCGCTGCCCGCTTCAGAATCAACCGACGACGGATCCCGGTCTCTCATGGCCGAACCCCCAGCAAAAACTCTTGCCGCCGAAGTCCCCGACCAACAAAGCTGGAGAAATGCAGAAGCAGCACCCGTGGACCGCGAAGGCTACGACAACCTCCCGGAAAACCCCTTTCTGCTGGCGAAGGAAAATCCGCTTTCGACCTTCTCTATCGACGTAGACGGCGCGTCCTACTCCAACGTGCGCCGCATTATAAACGAAGGCCGCCTGCCGCCGGCGGGGGCCGTTAGGATTGAAGAGATGATCAATTATTTCAAGTACGACTACCCGCAGCCGACCGGTAAACATCCGTTCTCAATTACAACCGAACTCGCAGCCAGCCCTTGGAACCCGAAACACAAACTCGTGCACATCGGGCTGAAGGGGAAAGAAATCGCGAAGGATAATTTGCCGCCAAGCAATCTTGTTTTTCTCATCGACACATCCGGATCCATGCATGGCGACATCGAACTCGTCAAGAAATCACTCGCGCTGCTTGTTAACGAACTGCGCGAAGAAGATCGCATTTCGATTGTCGCTTACGCAGGATCAGCCGGGCTTGTTTTGCCGGGAACCTCCGGAATTTACAAGGACCGAATTCTTTCGGCAATCGCAAACCTCAACGCCGGCGGTTCAACCGCCGGCGGAGCGGGAATTAATCTCGCCTACAAAGTTGCCAATGAAAACTTTCGCAAAGGCGGCAACAACCGCGTCATCCTCGCCACCGATGGAGATTTTAACGTTGGCCTCTCGAGCGACAGCGAACTCATCACGATGATCGAAAAGAAACGAGCGCAGGGAGTATTTTTAACGGTGCTCGGATTTGGCAGAGGCAATTACCAAGACGCAAAAATGGAAAAGCTCGCAAATAAGGGAAACGGAAACTACGCCTACATCGACACGCTCAAGGAAGCGAACAAGGTACTCGTCAGCGAGATGGGCGGGACCTTATTGACGATCGCTAAGGACGTAAAAATTCAAGTGGAATTTAATCCGGCGCGCGTGCAAGCCTACCGCCTGGTCGGTTATGAAAATAGAATGCTCCGTGCCCAAGACTTCAATGACGACAAGAAGGACGCGGGAGAACTCGGATCGGGACACACCGTCACCGCGCTGTATGAAATTATTCCCGCTGGCATAGACTCCGATTCGACCCCGAAAAAAATAGACGCGCTCAAGTATCAAGCGGCCAACGCAAAAAACGTCAAGAGCAAGGAACTCCTAACCGTTAAGTTCCGCTACAAAAAACCGGATGAGAAAAAGAGCCAACTACTCACACGTCCGTTGCTTGACCAAAAATCGTCAGCCCCCTCGGGAACTCAAAACCTCCGCTTCTCGGCAGCGGTTGCCCAGTTCGCGATGTTGCTGCGAAAGTCTGAATCTGCAAAGAACCTTTCCTACGAAGGCGTTCTTGAGCAAGCGCGTGCGGCCAAGGGAAAAGACCCCCACGGCTACCGCGCCCAATTCCTGCGCCTAGTCGAAAAGGCGAGGAACTTGGATAAGCGAAACGATTGATTTTTATTGTAAAATTCAGCCGCTCATGCACGTTATCATCCGAACCGCAAAACCCGAAGAACTCGATGCCTGCAATCAAATTCTTCGCGCCGCCTTTGGCAGAGACAACGAAGCCAAGCTCGCAGACGCCCTGCGCGGAACTTCGGAGTACAATGACAACCTTTCCATCGTGGGCGCAGACGATACCGGCATTAAGGGTTATGCGCTGTATCACCGGGCTACCGTTGACACGGGGGCTGGATCTCAACCCGCACTCTTGTTGGCACCCATCGGTGTAGATCCCGCGTTCCAACGTCAAGGTGTTGGCGAACGATTGGTTCGACACGGTCTCGAACGCTGCCGCGTCGTTGGTTTGGAACTCGTATTCGTATTAGGACTCCCGAAGTATTTCTCCCGCTTCGGTTTTCAGCCCGCAATTCCTCAGGGTTTGGTCCCCACGATCCCCCTCCCCGAAGACCAATTTCAAGTCATTGACCTCTCCGGAAGCATGCTTGGCAAAATCCAAGGCAAGGTCAATTTGGCGGGGCCGTTCACCGCTCAAGCCACTCAAGCCGCCTAAACCCTTTCCGACACTCTTAAGGATATATGTACGCGCGCACGCGCGCGTACCTAATTTTGTATACTTCTTGTCACTGGATTGGACCGTGTTTCGGCTTCGACAACTCGCTATTCTGCTTATTTTATCAGCATTTCCTTTTCACGCTCTAGCTCAGGCGCCGGAAGCGGAGGGGCCTGCCTTACCCACCGAAACAACAGCAACGCCCTCCGAAGCACCTCAGGTTGTTCAAATTATGATCTACGGTCTCGATAAAGTACCCAAAAGCCGGGTTATGGCGATGCTTAAAGGCCGCGAATTTAAGCCTTATACCGCCGCCGATAAAGCCGCTGATTTCACAATGCTGCTTGGCTCGGGCCTGTTCACAACGGTTAAAATCAAGGAAGTTGCTCTCTCGGACACCGCATTGCGCCTCGACATCGAACTCACCGAAGGCTCCCCAAAACCCGTTGCGCGAAAAAAAACCCCGCTGGAAGCAGTCGCCGATGCCCTGGGTGCCTCCGATTCCGATGAAATTCCCCCACCGCCGTGGGTGATCGGGGAGTTTGATTTCCTAACAAGCGACGGGAAAAAGCCTAAAACCGTAAAGCACAATACGATCCTCTCCCAAGTCAAATTGCGCAAGGGTGATCTTTACGAGCGGTCGATGCTCGACCGGGACATCAAGGCGATCAACAACCTTGGGAATTTCAGCCGCGTGGCTGCAGACATTACCGTCATGCGCGACAAACGAGTCCCAGAGCACTTCGAATCCGCCTCCCCCTCGGCTCATCCAATCCGACTCGTATTTCTTCTCGAAGAAAAACCGCTCGTTAAGGAGTTCAAATTCGAGGGCCGCAAAAAATTGGCGAAGAGCCGACTTCTGGAAGCCCTTGAGATGCAGAAGAAGGATCCGTTTGACCGCGTAAAACTCCGTGCCGACCAACAAAATATAATCGAAGAATACCGCAAGCGGGGTTTCCACAAAGCCGCGATTGAGACCGACGTTGAAATCGACAAAGAGAAATTGACGGCAATCCCTATTTTTCGCATCACCGAGGGCCCAAAAGCCAAACTGGGACGCGTTCGCTGGACCGGCGTAACCGCGTTTAAGACAAAAAAACTTGCGAAAAAATCGAAGATGGAAAACCGCAAACGCAAGGTGCTCAACCGGCGGGAAATCGAAAACGACATACTGCGCCTGACGGACTACTACAAAAACCGCGGCTACCTGGACTTTGAAGTCACCTCTTCCAGCGTTTCCTTTAACGCGGATGAAACCAAGGTATTTCTAAACATCACCGTTGAGGAAGGTCGCTCTTATCGGTTCGGCGACACAACTTTTTCGGGGCATACAATTTACGTTTCCTCTGATCTCGCCAAGGCTATCAACTACCGCCGAAAGAAAGTTTTCAACCAGGACAAATTCGCCAGAACGATTGGAGAAATTCAAACGCTCTATGCGGAAAAGGGACGCCTTCGCGCCCAGGTTTCACCGAAGAAAACGTTTAACGATGAAACCAGCTACATGGACGTGCATTTCGATATCACCGAAGGCCCCCCGGTCTATGTTGACAATGTGGAGATTGAGGGATTCAAGGCGACCAAAAAGTATGTGTTCACCCGCGAACTCACCATCAAGAGAGGCGATCTCTTCGAGGTTTCAAAGATAACCAAGAGTCGGGAAAAGATCCGCAACCTCGGCTTCATCGATGAAGTCGGCATCGATGTTCAAAGCCCCTACGATCCGGAAAAGGTCGATCTTACGTTTGAAATTTTCGAAGGCAAACCCGGCATGTTGACGGCGGGTGCGGGATTCTCTTCGCTCGACGGACTGCTCGGCACACTGTCGCTTCAACACCTCAACCTCTTCGGCCGCGCCTGGCGCACCAAGGGCGCCTGGTCCTTCGGCGCCAGGGTCAACGACTACTCCTTCTCCTGGACGCAGCTATGGACCGCAGAAAAACCGATCAGCCTGGGTTTTGACTTCTTCAACACACGCCGCATCAATCCGTTTGAAGGCTCCAGCAACGGCTTCACTTCAAAACGACTCGGCGGAACCATCCGCGTCGGGCCGCGCTTTAAAGACGATACCTATAAATTGAATTTTAACTACACGTTCCAGAAGATCTCTGTCGCGAACGTTGAAACTCAATTTCAATCCCGCCTCACCGACAGCACCAGCGCCCAATCGACGTTTGGGGCCGAAATTGCACGCGACACGCGCGACAACATCTGGGACCCGGCACGAGGTTCCCGCAACTCAATCGGCTTTAACTTTTCCGGCGGCTTCCTCCAGGGCAGCATTCACATCTTCAAACCCTTCATCTCAAACGCCTTTCACAAGACACTGTTTGAAGTCGGAGACTGGCCCGCCGTGCTTACACTCGCTAATCGCGCGGGATACGTGACATCCTTCAGCGAAACCAGGGTCGTTCCTGTTTTCGAGCGTTTCTTCATCGGCGGACAAGACACGCTGCGCGGCTACTCCGCAATCGGCGAGGCGGGGTTTCGTGATGGCGGAAAAGTATGGGACGTGGCCAATATTGAACTTGGCTTCCCCCTCGCTCGGGAACGCAGGAAAACCATCGTTAAACTCGTGACCTTCTTTGATATCGGCGGTGCTTGGGATAATATCCGCTCCGCAAACTTACGCATAGGCTCGGGCGAGCAAAACCTTAAAACCGATGTCGGCTTCGGCATTCGTTTTACGACTCCGGCCTTCCCGATTCGCCTGGACTGGGGCTACGGACTCAACCACCGCACAGGGGAATCAAAAACACAAATAAACTTCGGCATCGGGAGCCTCTTCTGATATGAATGCATCGCGACGCATAGCCGCCGCCGTTCTCGCGCTGGGAATTACCGTTGTGGGAGCACGCGCTCTTGAGATCAGCCTCGAAGACAACAAAGCAGAACGAGGCAACATCGGCTACATCGATCTGCAAAAGGTCTTTAAGCTTTTCCCCGACACGCACAAGGCGCGGCAAAGCTACAGAGAGATCGTGAATCAGGCCGAAGAACAGATCAACCTCAAAAAAGCGGATCTCTTCGCTCTTCGCGCCGAACTTTCCAAGGCCAAACTCGAACGGGACCTCTTCGCCAAAACGCCGATTCCTGTTTTGCCGCAGCCCGCACCGGCAGCCCCCGAGCCCGTCGTGGAAATTTCCACTCCCGCCGTTGTCACCGCGACGAGGACCTTTGTTAAACCCGTACGCGTCGCACCTGTCGCTATTTCAACAGAAGCGGCTGCGATTCCCGAAGAACTGCTCGGACTCCCCGGGATGTCAA
This sequence comes from Elusimicrobiota bacterium, assembly GCA_002401485.1. GTDB lineage: Bacteria > Elusimicrobiota > Elusimicrobia > UBA1565 > UBA1565 > UBA1565. Next base: position 5,545 of record NVTF01000125.1, read on the forward strand.
ACCCGCTCACCGGAGAAAACCCGGCACCCGCAGACGCCCCAGAAGAACTCATCATTAATATTCCCGGCGTGACCGATGAGCCGCTCGTGGTCAATCCGCCCGCGGGAGAAACCTCAGAACGTGCGGCTGCCATCGCGCAAAAGGCGGAAGAGGCGCGCAAGAACCCCGGGACAGTCGCGCCCCAGCCGGTGGCGGCCCCTGTCGCCGCGACAACAGGAGCCCCCATCACAGCGGATTGGCTTGCCTATGAAGCAGCGAAGCTAAGACGCGAAGAACACGCTCTGAAACTCGAGGCGAAGGTCGCGGAGCTAAAAGCGAAACTTGAGATTGCGGAAGAGTCATTTGCAGCGTACCAGAAACAGGTCGAGGCCAATCTTATTGAGATTGAAAGTCGTCGTTCCGAAATCCTTCTGGGTAAAATTTACAAAGCGGTGCGTCAGGTTGCCCGCAAGGCCGGCGTGAGCGTCGTTGTCGATAAGAGTCAAATCCTCTACGGTCAAGGATCGGTCGATCTCACGGGAGAAGTGATTAAGAGATTGGAGGAGTCGTCGCGATGAAGTTAACGCTCAAGGAAATCGCGGAGTTAACGGGCGCCTCCCTCGAAGGCGACGCGGACGCAGTCTTCACCAACGCCAGCGGTCTTGAAGACGCGGGACCCCAAGAGGTCGCCTTTCTTGAAAATCCAAAATACGGTCCTCACGTGGAATCGTCTAAAGCGGGAGCGGTTTTCCTGCCGTTGTCGATGAAGGGGAAAATAAAGGGAGGACCCTCCAACCGGCTTTATTCCGAAGAGCCGCGCTGGTGCCACGCCAAGGTTCTCAAAATAATTTATGACGAAAAGTGGCCACCTCAACCCATCGCCATTTCGGAAAAATCCGAGATACACACCGAAGTCCAATTCGGAAAAGACGTCCATGTCGGCTCCTTCACGGTCATCAAGGCGCGCACCGTCATCGGAGAAGGGACCCGCATTGAGGAACAAGTCCACATCGGCAACAACGTACGCATTGGGAAAAATTGCGTTCTCTATCCCGGGGCCGTCATTGGAGACTACTGCGAGCTCGGCAACAACACCATCATTCATTCCGGCGCAGTGGTCGGCGCTGAAGGCTACGGCTACTGGACCGATCCTAAAACAGGAACCCACCATAAAATTTCTCAAGTCGGACGCGTCATCATTGAAGATAACTGCGAAATCCACGCCAACGTTACAATCGATCGGGCCGTCACCGGAGAAACCCGTATCGGGGCCGGCACGAAGGTAGACAACCTCGTTCAGATCGGGCATAACTGCACGACCGGCCCGAACTGCCTCATCATTTCTCAAACAGGACTTGCCGGGACAAGCAAGCTCGGCCGACAAGTCATTCTTGCCGGCCAGGTCGGCCTGGCGGGTCACCTGAAAATCGGCGATGGCGCAATTATCACCGCGCAAACCGGTGTGATGAGCGACATTCCCCCGAAATCAATTATGTTTGGCACCCCCGCACGGCCGCATCGGGAAGCCATGAAACTGCAGGCCCTCATGAATAAACTCCCGGAAATGTACCGCGCCCTAAAGAAGTTCAAGGCATTGCTCGGAAAAGAAGAAGAGAAGGAGACCTCCCATGCTGAAGGATAAACTCGAAGCCCAGACAACCGTTGCCAAGGAAGCCACACTTGAAGGCATCGGCCTGCATACCGGAAACCCCTCAAAACTGACTTTTCGGCCCGCACCCGCAAACGCGGGAGTACGCTTCTTTCGAACCGACCTTCCAGGATCCCCCATGATTCCCGCACGCCTCGGATTTGTTGTCGCGACCGTGCGCGGAACGAATCTCGGACTGGGAGACGCGAAGGTTCATACCGTGGAACACGTTCTGTCCGCGCTTGTTGGACTTGGAATCGACAATGTCGACATTCTTGTATCCACCAATGAGCCTCCGGCGATGGATGGCTCCTCGCTTCCGTTCTTTAAAGCTCTTCTGACAGCGGGCATCACGCGCTACACGGAAGCCAAACGTTATCTCGTGATTCCCGAAGAAGTGACATACGAAGACAAAGGCTCCGTCTACCGCGCCGTCCCCGGGGAACACTTCGATATAAAAGCATCCCTGATTCACGACCACCCGCTCGTGCCCCGGCTGGATCTCTCGGTCCGCGTGGACCAAGAGTCTTATGTCGCCGAACTCGCGGGAGCCCGTACGTTCTGTTTTGAACACGAAGTTGAATTCCTTAAATCGCAAGGCCTGGCCCAGGGCGGCAGTCTCGAAAACGCGATAGTGATCGGACAGGATAAAATTCACACAACCCCGGACGGCCTCCGCTTCGAGGATGAGTTTGTCCGGCATAAAGTTTTGGACCTGATCGGGGACCTCTCCTTGATCGGCCGTTCACTCTTCAAGGTGAAGATCGAGGTAACACGTCCGGGACATGCGCACAACATAGAATTCGCAAAGCTGCTTAACCAGGCCGCGACTAAAATGCGCGGCAGGGCCGAACACGCTCGGTAAATTTCAGGAGGAACGCCATGACCACAGAAACCGCCGAAAAGACGACAGAGACCGACGCCGCGCCGATTCGATCGATCGACACATTGGGAGTCCAAGCCGCCATTCCCCATCGCTACCCGTTTCTCCTCGTTGATAAAGTCGACATCTTCGAAGAGAACAAACGCGCGGTCGGTACGAAATGCGTAACGATCAACGAAGAGTTCTTTAACGGACACTTTCCCGGCCAGCCGATCATGCCCGGCGTCCTCGTGATCGAGGCACTCGCCCAAACCGCCTGCGTCATGCTGTTATCCGCAGGAGGATTTGAAAACAAGATCGCTTTCTTCTTAGGCATTGAAAGCGCGAAGTTCCGAAAGCCGGTCATGCCGGGTGATGTGCTGAAGCTGGAAATCGAGGTTCTCAAACTCGGCGGGCGAGCCGGTAAGTTCAAGGGCAAGGCCTATGTCGATGGGAAGCTCGCCACCGAAGCACAAATGTCGTTTGTACTTGCCGATAAAAAATAGGAGCTTTATGGCGATTCACTCCACTGCAATCATCCATGAAACAGCAAAACTGCACGACTCTGTCGAGGTTGGGCCGTATGCCTTGATCGGCGAGGGCGTTACGATCGGAGAGGGCTCCTCGGTTGGTGCTCATACCTTTATCGAGTTTTCCGAGATCGGAAAAAACAACCGCATCTTTCACCACGCTTCGGTTGGAACCGAGCCGCAGGACCTTAAGTTTAAGGGTGAGGTTGCACCCTTGCGCATGGGAGACAACAACACCATACGCGAATACTGCCAAATCAACCGCGGCACAAAAGCGACCGGAGAAACGAGAATCGGCTCGAACGGTTTATTCTGTTCGTTCACTCATGTCGCCCATGACTGCGTGATCGGCGACCATGTCATCATGGTGTCGTTTGCCGCGCTTGCCGGACATGTTCACATCGGTGACGGCGCCATTCTTTCGGCGCACGTCGGCATTCACCAGTTTGTGCGCATCGGCAAAGGGGCCATGCTTTCCGCCGGTTCAGCCGTCGGGAAAGATGTTCCCCCCTACTGCGTCACGCAAGGGGATCGGGCCGTTCTGCGCGGGGTTAATGTTGTCGGTCTTCGCCGCTCCGGCTTGCCGCTTGAGGATGTAAAGTCCGTTCGCCGCGCCTATCGCGATCTTTTTCTCTCCGGAGGCTCGCTCGAGGACGGCATTCGAAAAGCGCGCGCCCACAACCCATCCCCGCCAGCGG